>RGXB01000005.1 GCA_010029555.1 bacterium | reverse complement strand
CGCCTTTAGAGAAGAGGACATGCGACGTGTGCAGGCCGAAATGCAGCTGGAGAATATGCGTTTGGACATGTTGGAGCTGGATGCGCAGGAGGTGAAAAAAAAGCTCATTGATATTCAGGAGGGGTCAAAACTTTTTTTCGAGGAGCTCGATTTGGCCCTTTTAGAGGAATTTTATGAGGTATACGATCCTGAGATCGCTGGAGAAAAAAAAGAAAACTACCAGGATTCCGAGGCGGGATTTCGCCTGGTTTGGAAAAATGGATTAAAAAACATTTCCCAACACATTCGATTAAAAGATTTAGAGACCTATATTTTTGCGGTGAAAGAGTTTTTTTTAAGCTTTGAGCGGCGTATGGTGGTGGATCATCCTCAATTACAGGGTCTAATTGAATCAAGTGGGATTATTGTTCAGCAGATGTTACAATCGATCCCTTTTCGTCGGCGTTTAGAGAGTAAACAACCTTGGGCGTACCCTTCCGGGGGTTCTTTGGAGACCCTTTTGGAGGGGTATTTTGAAACAAAGGGCCCTTTTCAAAAAGAGGAATCCAACCCTGAAAACCCACAAGACCTATTAGTTTTTTACTTGGATCTCATAAAATCTCTTTCGGGAGATACTATAGCCCTTTTCCAAAATAATCCGGCAAAACGCCTTCTAGCGCTTTTTCCAACACATGCGTTTTCCCTTATTCCGGGAGCAGAAACATTTCGGGAGGGGTGGGAGGATCCGGGGTTTAGCTACACCTGGGTGAGGGATCATTTAATTCAGCCAAGTAAAAAGAGTTTAGAAAAAGAGGTGCATGTATTTGCTGCATTAGAGAAGACATTAGGTTTACATAAAGCTTATGAGGCTTTTTTTTCCCGTTTCCATGCAAGATGCCCTTTTGTAATTTTTGGAGATTCTAACTGGGAAACAGCGGATCAAAAGCCCATATACTTAGCGTTCCAACTAGATCCTAAAACTATGGAGATAGGGGTATTCCGTCGCACAATCGATGGCTCCTACATCTTCCCGATGTTGGAATGGATCCACCTCTTTGATGGAAAAGAGCTCTTTACGGTGTATACAAGACCTTTCCAATACGGCGGACCGTATACAACACCAAGGCTTTGGCAAAGAATCTAAGATTCTAGGATATCTACAAGCTTATGGTGAGGATTTTGTTTGATCGCATACTCTTTTTCCCATGTGCTCTGAAAGAGGACGATAGGTCGTTTTTCCAGGTCAAAAGCGATAATTGCCGTCGTATTTTTTTTGAAAGTTTTCAGATCCCCCACAAGCCATGCAGAGCATTGGAAGGAGAGGGGAGTGATGGATGTTTCGACATTGTATTCATCCTTTAAACGCCACTCAAGCACCTCAAATTGTAGTCGACCCACCG
Source organism: bacterium (assembly GCA_010029555.1). Taxonomy (GTDB): domain Bacteria; phylum Chlamydiota; class Chlamydiia; order Chlamydiales; family RGXB01; genus RGXB01. The sequence continues at coordinate 24,586 of RGXB01000005.1, read as the reverse complement.
CAGCAAAGATAGGATCGGGGGAGTTTTCCTCTTTAAGAAGTAAAATAGCCCCCTCATGCGAAAGCTGTTCGCACCCTTTGTCAAAAGACTTACGGCCCGAGACCTCTTTTGGACGAATTCTTGCAAAAAATTCGGGTTGGAACTGGGGAAGGGGTTTAAAGCGAAAACCCCCTTTTGTGGTGGAGATCGTATCGTTGATTTGAAAAGAGCCGTTGGATGCAATACCGATGATATCACCAGCTACAGCCGATTCTATAGTTACCTGATCGCTTCCGCTGAGTTGGCTTGGTCTGGAAATACGGGAAGATGTCTTTAATCGGTGATTCAAAACAAGCATGTCTTTTTCAAAAAGACCCGATACAATTCGGAAAAAGGCGGTGACACCGCGGTGGTGTTTATCCAGGTTTGCTTGTAATTTAAAACAATAGGCGCTGAAAGGGGATTGAGTCGGATCGATAAACACGGGTCCACCTCGATTGTCAAGCGCTTCGTAGGGTTTCGGAGAGGGAGCTAATGCGATAAAGGCATCGAAAAAAGGCTCAACACCAAAATTGGTGAGGGCTGACCCAAAAAAAACGGGGGAGAGTTTAGCTTGCAGGAATTGCTCTAAAGAAAAGGGGTTGCCTGCCATATCCAAAAGCTCGAGGTCCGATTCGAGTTGAGAGATCTCTTGTGGAGTCAGGTGCGTATCAAGCTGTTCTTTCGAAGCTTTATGCATTAAAGCTTTTTTGGCACCGCCTGCAGCGGTTTTTTCAAAAACGATGAGCTCGTTTTCTTTCCGGTCAAAAACACCCTTGAATTCTTTCCCCCCTCCAATTGGCCAATTCATCGGGGTGGCTAAAATACCTAAAACTTTTTCCACCTCGTTGAGTAGATCGATTGGGTCCAATCCGGGCATATCCATTTTATTCACAAAAGTCATCACCGGGATTTTTCTGAGGCGGCAAGCTTCAAAAAGCTTAATCGTTTGCTTTTCGACCCCTTTTGCTGCATCAATCACCATGATGGCGCAATCGGCGGCGGTAAGCGTGCGATACGTATCGACAGAAAAGTCCTCATGTCCCGGGGTATCGAGAATATTGATCACTTTGTCCTTGTAGTGAAATTGCATAGCCGAGGCGGTGATCGAAATACCCCTTTCCCTTTCCATGCTCATCCAATCGGAGTGGGCCCCTTTTCTCCCCTTTCTCCCAGCGACCATTCCGGCGGTGTTGAGTACGTCTGAATAGAGAAGGAGTTTTTCGGTAAGCGTAGTTTTTCCAGCATCCGGATGGGATATGATGGCAAAAGTCCTTCTTTTCAGGATCTCTGATTCTAGGTGATTTTGAGTGATCATGAGGATAAGATTAAGCTCTTTTGCTTAATTTCTCAAGGTTTACTCCTTTTGGGAAGATTCGGATAAAATAAAAGGGTAAAAAAAAAAGCTCCTCTAAAGTTTGAAAACTTAAAAAAATTTCAAACTGTCGTTTTAAAGCCTTTAAAGGCAACTCCCATGGGCAACAAAAAATTTTTTAAAGAAAAAAACAACAGTGAAACATTCCACTCACGATTCAGGCAGCTCTAGGCAAAAAGGCGAAAACCTTTTTTTGCCCGGGTCATAGCTGTATAAAGGTGTTCGGTTAAAAGGGGTTCTTTGGAGGAGGGGAGTAAAATGTCCACCTCCTCGTACTCAGAGCCCTGGCTTTTATGGATAGAGATCGCGTAACTGATCTCGAAAGGGGGCAAGAGTGCTAATGGAATAGGGTTCTCCAGGTGAGGAAAATAGGCGAGCTGTTCCTTTTCTTTTTTATCGAAAATATGCACCCCCTCCTGGCCATTGTACAGCCGCATCGGATCACTATTTTGGGTAATCATTATGGGGACTAGAAGATAGCGCCCTTTTTGTTCTTTTAGGGAGTTAAAGATTTGATTTGAGAGCTCAAGCGAGCCGTAAAGGCCAACTCGCAAGGAGGAGAGAATCTTGTATTTTGTCAAAAAAGAGGGTTCAGGTTTTGTCTGTGTTGGCTGAAAAAAGCGGGGGAGCACATCCTCAATCTTGAAAGAATCTAAAGGCTGAGTTTTAGGCTTTTCCCCTCTAAATAGGGCATTCGCCTCATCAATTAGATGTCTATTTTCTGCACGATGCGATCCCTCAAGAAAGCAGGTCTTAATTTTTTTGCTTGCGAGCATCCATTTAAACGGAGCCCCACCTTCAATAGGGGGTAGCTGTTGAGGATCTCCAACAAATATGACCCTAGTCGTTGGTTTTAGCGATAACAAAAAAAGATTCATCATCGCCCCATCAATCATGGAGGACTCATCGATAATCACCAGATCGTGATCTATGAGAGTAGGGGAAACAGCTTTAAGCTCTTTAGATAGGTGTAAAACTTTATGCAAAGTCTCCACTTGAATGACCTCAATTAGCTCTTTGGGGAGCTGTTTAGCCAAGTGGTGCACCGCTTTTGCCGTTTGAGAGGCAAGGAGAATACGAGGCTTAATCAGCATAGCCTTCTCAAAAGAGGCATAAAAAAGGGGAATCAATCGGGAAATAGTAAAAGTTTTCCCTGAGCCCGGCCCCCCCTGGAGCAAGAGTGTATGTGTCTCAAAAATCGCTTTGACAGCCTCTTTTTGCCCTTCGTTAAGTCGATCATCCAGCTCCCCTAAAATAGGTATGCAGGAGGTGGTTTCGGAAATGCGTTTAAGAAGGAGATGCTCCAATTGTTTTTGCTGAGTGTAAAAACGCTCCAGATATAGAACGCCTTTATCTAAAACAAAACCCCTAGAGGGGTTGGGGAAAACAAGATCTTCATCCACTGGCATCCCATATGCTCCGGAACTTGTTTTGCGTATTAAAGACTCCAATAGGGGGCGGTTAAAAGAATTCCATTTAGAGGACATAGTGCACCTCGTTGCGTAAGAAAATAAAATGCATTTCTACTTTATCCTTCATCAGCGGGTATAAAGTTTGTATCGCCTCTTTATAGAGCTTGCCCTGCTCATCATAGTGAAATGCCTCAATGAGGTCTTTTGTGGATAAGCTCCTTGGGTGGGTCAACTTGTAATCGATGATGTGGATCCTATCTTTAAGTAAGATGAGAAGGTCATAGACCCCTTCTACACGCTGGCTCTGTCTAAAAAAAGAAAAAGGGGACTCAGCAAGACGTTGCTGAGGGGGGATATGCTTTAAACAAACCCCATCAATTTTATAGTCCAAAACAAACTCGACTTTGCGCAAAATATAGTCTTTAAAAGGGGCATAAGGGGTTAAAAAAAGGGATTTTTCAACTATGGGTTCCACCACCTCTTTTGAGAGTTCTTTGCTCTGGTCTGAGAAAATCCTTTCTAAGATTTTGTGGATGAATACCCCCGACTCGATCCCAAGCGGAAGCTCATATTCTCCCTGAACCGCCTTTTCAATGGCTAAATCCTCAAAATCCATGGAGCTAAAAGAGAGGGGCGCCTCTTTTTTAGGATAAAATTTGGGTTTTTCCGGATAGGGAAAATCCTCTTGCTGAATCGGGCTAAAACTCTTTTTAGCTCCCTGAATACTAGGCTCAGAAACATGTACCAAGGTATTTTGAAACAACTTTTTCAGGTTTTCTAAAGAGAGCTGCGGGCAGGCTTTTTCTAAAAAATAGCAGATAGTACTTTTCCTGGACAAAAGAACTGGAAGGATCAATTTCTCTTTCGAACGGGTACATCCTACATACAAAAGGCGCATTTTTTCTTGGATGTCCTCCTCACTGAGCTCTTCTCTGCGCTCGTCGGTAGCCAGAGAAAGCGCAATCACCGTGTCGTATTCCAGCCCTTTTGAGGAAAAAGTGGTGATGATTTCGACCCCATCTATTTTTTCGTCGTAGTCTTTGAGTGTTTCACTATGATAGAAGATTTTTTCAAAAAGCTCCTCTAAGTCGACCATTGAGGTGAGTGGGTTTTCTAATAGGAGGGGAAACAGGGGGGTTTTTTCAAACGACTTAACAAAGAGTGAAAAGTCCTTTTCAAAAGCTTTTTGCCTCATCTCTCGTAAAGTATTTATAGTACCATGATAAGACGAAGAAAAGATCTCCTCAGCATCAGTTAATATCTCTTGGGTCACAAGAAAATGGTAGGTGCGTAGAGCTCTTTTGTCGAAAGGGTCTTTAAGTAGCTTTATAAGCTGAATAAACTCCTGAAAACAGAGTCGATCTTTGAGGGGTGTTTTGTCGACTCGTTTCACCGGGACGGAGTGCTTTCGTAAAAATTGCTCCAAAGCGGTAGCTTCATAGCGATGATTGACTAAAATAGCTGTGCGATCGAGCTCGATGTTTTGTTGGCACAAAATCGAGAGAATCCAAGGGTGGAGAATCTCATTGATTTTCTCTTTATTTTTAGGGAGGTTTTCAAAAACTACCAGCTCAACAGGAACCTCAAGCCCCTCTTCATGCCGGCCATTCAAAACACTAGTGTAATCGATCGGATCAAAGGGGCGTGGTGCTATTTCAAAAAGGGCATTCGTCGCATTTGTAAGACGAACTGAGGAGCGGTATGAGGTGGTCAAATGGAAAATCTCCTCTTTTCCCAACGCTTTTTTGGCGGCATAAAAAGAGGCGTAATCGGCGTTTCTAAACCTGTAGATCGACTGTTTTGGATCGCCCACGACCATAAATGTTTTGATATGGGGTTTTTTGAAAAAAAGCCTCGATAGGATCTCCCATTGCCTCGGATCGGTATCTTGGAATTCGTCCACAATTACCGCTGCAAATTTTTGTGAAACCTGTTCTACAAAAAGGGGGTCTTCGAGCTTTTGTAAAAAAAGATCAAAATCGAGCGAAAAACTCCCGATTTGCTGATTTCTTTTTGCTTCAAAAAGCTGTTTCAAAAACGACCATTGCATCCCATTATCGGCTAGTTTCTCTATCAATGAAGAAATCATGGCGATTTCGACTGGGATCACAACTGTTTTGTTAGATTTAATGTGTTTAGGGATAATTTTTGGGAAGCCATATTTTTTTTTGCTAAGCTGTTGGTCTAAAGCTTGTTGCGGGTTTGAAAAAAAGAGGGTAAAAAGCTCTAAGTCCTCTTTTTCGATGCGGCTAAAATTATTTAGCAGGGCAAAAAAAGGGTCTTTTCCATAGTGCTCTAAAATAGAGTGGATCTTCTCATTAGTCTCGTCAAAGCGGATTAAATCCCCTCTAAAAGGGGGCTTGTCGGTAAGCTCTTTCAACCCTTTATGGGTATCAGACCGGGGGGCAAAAAGGAGCTTTTTCAGCTGTTTTGGACCAAATTCTTTATAAGGATCCAGCGTGCGTATAAAGGTTTCCAATTCCTGATGTAAACTAGGGGAATGGGTTGACTCTTGGGGTTTGTTCAAAAAGCGGTGGATAAACTTTTGGAATGTAAGGATCGGCATCTCCTCTAAGAAGCCGAAAAAATTCTCTTTTTTTAGGCGGCCAAGGACTCGCACCATTAGATCCTTTTGGCTAGCTTCAGTGAAGGTTAAAAGAAGTATTTTGTGGAGAGGGATTTTTTCCTCTTTAACAAGCCTTAGAACGGTGTGCTCGATAGTAAAAGTTTTCCCCGTGCCCGCGGATGCCTCGATGAGGAGGCTTCCCAGAATCGATTGATTTTTATCTAAGACGTCAAAACCTCTCATACAGCCCCTTGACTAGAGTGTTGAGGGTAGTTACTAAAGGGGTGTCTACCTCCTCGAAAAAAGGGGCGATCGGGCTGTATGCTCCAAACTTATCGGAAAGGTTTGTAAGGGGCTCAAGGGGTTGCTTGAGCGCAATCGGATACAAGTGTAATAAGCAGTCTAAAAGTTCCGACGCTTCGTTTTTTGTCATAGAAAAATCTTCACCGTTAAAAAGGAGCACTTTTAAAGGGATGTTCGTGTCTATAGTGGATAAAAGGAGAAGGGGGGGCAAAAGAGCCTTAAAAAACTCCGAATTCTTCTCCCTTTTTTGATTCACTAGAATCCCTTTTTCTGCAACGACACCGATATGTCCTGTCAAAGTGGTTTTCGGGATAAAACGGACGTTTTGTCTGGAATAGGGCTCTTTGATATGGTCTAGAATATCTATGCTGAAAAGGGCATCTTTGGTCAATTGGTGCATTTTTAACTGTTGGATAATGCACCTATCTTCCTCCTCAAGATCGGCTAAAAGTTCGGCTCGAGCCATTTTTGAGAGCGACTCCCCATAAAAAGAGAGCTGGCCTAGATCAAAAAAGTACAGAGACTGTTTTATGGATTGTACTAGGTATTTTGGATGATTAAGGCGCTCTTTTAAAGGGTCTTCTGTGTAAGGAGCGGCAATTTTATGCCCTACATCGTAGAAAAATTTTAACGGATCGCAAAGGAGAGTTTTTAACTCTTTAAGGTTTTTCATACAGGACGGAAGATCTCCTCTAAAAGGGTCGAAGGGGCTTTTGTAGAGTAGCTGAAGAGGAGGCGCTCCTCGGCCGCTAAAAGGAGTTCTAGAAATTTGTAACGATCCACCATTCCCTGGGGCGGGGGGTACTTTTCTAGTCGATAAAGCATCGAGAGGTGCCTATAGCCGGGAAAATCTTCAATCCCCATTCCAAGGACAAAAAGAATCTTATTTGGAAGTATCGCCCCCTCTTTGAGATTGCTGGCGCGAATCCTATCGCCCTCATTCAGAAGCAGGGGCCCTTTTAGCGACTCAAAAAGATCATAAAAGATTTGTCTAAGAAAAGAAAAATCACACTCTTCTTGCGTCACCAACGGCTGATAATTTGCCCATTCTTTGAAAAATTCATGGGAAGGGGAGACGTTGAGGTGGTTTAAAAAAAAATCTCGTAACCGCTCAAGCCAAACATCGAGCGGAGCTTGAAAATTCTTAAGAAAAACAGTCTCTTTATATAGAGATTCGAGCCGATCGTAGGTTTCTAAAAGAGATAGACCTAAAGAGAGTGGGAAAGGGGGTAAGAGCCCATTTTCAGCAAATACCATCCGATCGATGAGTTGTTCAAAACACTCTACAAAAGATTTCCCCAGCTCCTCTTTTACACCGCACGAGCTTTTCTGGTGCGCCGGATGGAATCCTGAGTGGAATCCCACATGCTCAAGCCAATCTGCAAGCTCCTCTGAGAAAAATAGAGATTTAAGAGTTCTTAAATTCCATGGGCCATCGATCAATTGAAAAAGACGATAAAATTGTTTTACCTCAGGGTCAAAACGGATAAGGGGAACCTGATCGATTTGAAGAGCAAGTTTGTCGGCAAAAACCAGCTCCAAAAGGGGGCCGTATTTTTTAAGATCGGCAAAAATAGTAATGTCGCTAGGTCTTAAGTTTGAGTTGCAGTCTAAAAGAGTATAGAGATGAGTAAAGCAGTTTTTCACCTCATCAAGGGGGTTGAGGCTAGGTATCACATTAAGCGAGGCGTCGGGATCAATGGGCTCGGCTCTTTGGCTAAAGAGGTTTCTTTTGAGCTTTTGAAGACTCGAATTTCCTAAGGGTTCCTGAAAAAGATCAATAGAGTCCAAGGCATATTTTTCCAGCGTTTTAAATAAAGATAGTTTGTAGGGGATGAGGTTGGCTAAAAGCCTGAATTGGTCCTCTACATAAACATGTTCTAAAGCATCCGATAGCAGGTGTTTTTCTTGGACAAGATCCATAAGGAAAAAGGGGGAGGGGGACAGAATGTAAAAAAAGTATTTTACCTTAGGGGAGTGCCTCAGGAGGGCGTCGAGATACCATTTGGGGAGGTAGGTGGGGTGGAAGATGTGTAGCTCAAAAGCGCGCACCGGGACGCTGCGACGTACGTGCTGGCGGTAGGTATCGGCCTCCAAAGAGGGTATTTTAAGCCAGTTTTCGAGCTCTTCACCCCCGAATTTGGCGTAGAGATGGAAAACATCGGCAAGCTCTTTATCGATTCTATAGCGCAAAAAAGGGTCAAATTGAGCGGGCTCGACAAAATCGACCCCGGCAAAGCTGCCAAGCTCTGATTTCAAATAATTTTTAATAGATGAGGTTTCCACAAGAACCGAAGTTTTTTTCAAAGAATCGGATGTTAGCCTTTTTTTTAATTCCTCAATAAGATGTTGAAGGTGATTGCTTTGGAGGATTGTACCAAGGTTCGCCGGGGCGAAAAGGTCTTTGCTCGATTGGGTTAAATGTGGTAAAGTCATCGTATAAAAGAGGATATCCGATGAGGATTAAATCGAAAACTCCGTTTCAACGAGCCCATCTTTCAAATTTTTCTTTTTACAAAGAGGGGAACCCTTTTTTTAAAAATTCCTTGATGTTTCACAATATTTCCCAATTTACCTCGGCTCTTGTGGATAACCTTTTTAAGTTTTTAACAATATTTTTGTTAATCTCCATTCAGGGCGACAAAGGGTCTGCCGAAATCATGTCAACGGTGGGAATTGTGTACGTGTTACCGTTTTTGCTTTTCTCCTCTTTTGCAGGAAAGCTTGCGGATAAAATTAGCAAACAAAAATTCATGACGGCCCTGAAGTGTGGCGAGGTGTTGGTTACATTAGTGGGGATATTAGCTTTCTATTGTCAAAGCGCTTTAGCCTGCTATGCTCTCCTTTTTATGCTCTCTGTTGTGGCCGCTTTGATGGGGCCGCCCAAATACAGCATCATAGCTGAATTGGTGACAAAAGAAGAGATTCCCAGAGCAAATGGGTTAATCACCGCCTCGACTTACCTTGCAGTGATTGTGGGGATGGTGATGGGGGGGGTACTGTCTACCTATTCGGGGGGAGACTACACGTTTGCATCGACTTTTTGCCTCTGGGCTGCTTTGATAGGATGTTTCGCTTCGTTGTGTGTGAGGCCAACCCCTGCTGTTGCCAACGATTCTAAAGCCTCCCCTTTCTTTGTAAAAGAGGTGTACGAGACGCTGAAATTCTGTAAAAAAACCCCCTTTCTGCTCACCTCAATTTTTGGTTCAACCTTCTTTTTATTTGTGGCTGCTTTTGTGCAAATGAACATGGTTCCCTACGCAATCGAATCGCTGGGGCTGACGAAAGAGGATGGGGGGAATGTGTTTGTTGCAGCCGCCGTGGGGATTTCGATCGGGGGCTGGGTTGCTGGTAAGTTGTCGCGCAAAGAGGCCGAAATTGGTCTATCGGCACTCGCAGGGCTTATATCGGGGCTGGCGCTACTTTTGATGCCTATCATCCCGTTTTACTGGTCTACAGCTGTATGTCTCTTTATTTTAGGGCTTACGGGGGGGATGTATATTGTCCCTTTTGATGCCTTCTACCAGACTAATACCCCTTTGGAGAGGCGGGGGCAAGTAGTTGCTGCAACCAATTTCTTGAGTTTTTTAGGGGTTGCAATCGCCTCTTTAGCAATCTCCTTTTTCGACAGTCCAAAAACCGGCTTTTTCTTTATTGCTTTTGTTACCCTTGCCTTTTTTGCCTATGTGTTCAGTCGATTGTCCGCTAGATCCATGCACTATCTTTTGCGCTCCACAATCGGACGGATATACAGAGTGGATCTTGTCGAGCCCGAACTAGAGGAATCGATGCGCAAACGGATGTATATGTTTATCCCGCGCACCTGGATGGATTTGGCCCTATTAACCACCTATAGCCCCAACATTCATTTCTACTTTATAAAGGAGAAAAAAGGGATAGTGGACCATTTTTTGAACCTATTTGCAAATGTACACATCTACACTTCAAAAAATTCATTGGATCAATTTCAGCTGGCGATCATGAAAGAGGAGAGATGCCCATTTTTGATTTTCACCTCGCGCAAATCGCTTGAAGATTTCAAAGAGAGCCTCTTTTTTAGAAAGCTGATGCAGAATCTTAAAATCAATGTCGAAATCCTTCGGGCAGTCTATAAAAAACTAGAGTCGAAAAAGTATGAGGTGACCTTCTTGCCTCAACTTCCCAGCAGGGTAGTAGCGAGATAGAAAAAAAAAGGGGTCCCATTAAGGGCCCCTTGATCCATCAATTTTTTGAAAAAAGATCTTAAGCTAAAGCTTTATTTGTGCGTAACGCTAGACGGGACTTCAGACGGCTGGCTTTGTTTGGGTGAATAGTCCCTTTTTTCGCAGCTTTATCTAAAAGGCTTACGACAGTACTGAGTTGAGCAGATTTTTTGTCAGCAGAAGCCGCCTCTAATTTTTTGCGTTCAGTAAAGATTTGAGCTTTGCGGGATCTGTTTCTCAAGCGGCGCTTTTCAGCTTGGTCGTCTCTTTTGAGAGCGCTTGGACGCTTTTGAGGACCTTTTGGTTTCTTTTCGGCCATAGATATTGTACTTTCCTAAAAACTACTGTTCCAACTATAACAGGGTGGTCGTTTTGCATAAAGGAATTTCATGTGGCAGGGGCTATTTTTTCTTATTTTAGCAAGTAATCTTTATTTAGGCGCAAATTTTGTAATAAAATTTTTTGAATATTCTTGTCAGTATCCGGTTGAACAAGTGGAGATCGCCCACTTTGATATCCAACCCGGACCTAAAGGGACCTTTTTTTTAGAGGCTGCATTCCAAGTTGGCGATAAACAGGTCGATTACAAGTTTAAAGAAAGATTTTTAAATGAATTCGTTGCGCAAGAGGCGATGGAGGAAATGCGAAAAGAGAGCTGGACGGTGTATAAAAACTCCTATGACAGCTCGTTTAGTCTGCAAAAATATTTTCCGATGAAAGAGTTGGTCCATTTTGGATTGGCTTTGGCCGTCAGCATCTATTTTATCTGGTTGTATGCCTATTCGCATAGATTCTCTTTTACCAAAGATAGTCGCTAAAGAAAACCTTTAAAAAATCGCAAACATTTTTTGTAAAATGGATCGGGTTGAAAAAACAAATCGACCGGTACTGGCTCGAGGTCTAGATTACGAAATAAAAAGAGCTTCTCGTTGTGAAACGAGAAATAATAGGTATTTTTGGAAGAAAAAACACGTGTGACTAGAAGCGGCGGTTCACAGTAAAAAATTTTATCGTAAAGGAGCCAGGTAATTTCATACCCTAGTGAGCGGTAATCTCTTTCGCGCTCTAAAAGCTCTTTAATCCCTATTAAAGAGGTCTGCACCTCAAAGACCTTTTTTTGTTTGAGTAAAACCAGGTCTGCCGTCCTTTTAATTGAGGGGAATTTTTTTTCCATTAAAAGATCTTCACCGGAGTAGTAGTCGCATAAAAAAAGCTGAATGTCTCTATGCAAGGAGCTTTTGGCCATACGAAAACGGGCGTCAGAAGGCTCCCCCCTTTTTTTTCTTTTATGAGGGCTAGCGGAGGTGGACTGTTCAAAACTTGACATTAAGTGATATTCATATAACAATATCATGAATATGAGCAAACCATCCGAAAACCAACACACGGATCCTCAATATCAGCAAAAAATCGAGGAGCTGGTCGCTGTTGCTAAGGAACAGGGATTCATCACCTACGAAGAGATCAATGATATCCTTCCGATGACATTTGACACTGCGGAAGAGATCGATCAAGTATTGATTTTCTTAAGTGGGATGGATATCCAGATCTACAATCAAGCAGAGATTGAGAAGCAAAAAGAGCGTAAAAAAGAGGCTAAAGAATTAGAACTCTTGCCAAAACGCTCTGATGCAGCTGCAGATGATCCCGTTAGGATGTATCTTAAAGAGATGGGTTCTGTCCCCCTTCTTACTCGCGAAGAAGAGGTCGAAATTTCCAAAAGGATCGAAAAAGCGCAGATGCAGATCGAAAGGATCATCATGCGCTTCCGTTACTCTGAAAGAGAGACCTGCTCAATCATCCGTTATCTCATCTCCGGCAAAGAACGATTTGATAAAATTGTTGCCGAAAAAGAGGTGGAAGACCGCGCCAAATTCATGCAACTATTGCCAAAACTAGAGGAGCTCCTCTCTAAAGAGGATGCTTTTTTAGAGCCGCAACTTTTGAAAATGAAAGAGGTGGAAAATAACAAGGCTGAAAGGATCAAAGTCCTTGAGGCGATAGAAAAAAGCCGTATAAGAACTCAAGCCTACTTACGACGCATGCACCTGAAATATTCGGTGATCGAAGATTTCGGTGAGGTCATCCTCTCTAGCTATGACAGGCTTTTGTACTTGGAAAAAGAGATCAAAGATCTAATCCCCAGAGCAGAAAAAAATCGCTTTGCAGCGCAAAAACTTTTTTCGGCGAGACGACGTCTATTTTTAAGAGAGCTTGCTGCCGGAAGGACATTGGACGAATATAAAAAAGATGTCCGCATGTTGCAGCGCTGGATGGACAAGAGCCAGGAAGCTAAAAGAGAGATGGTAGAGTCCAACCTGCGCCTTGTGATCTCGATTGCGAAAAAATACACGAACCGTGGCCTTTCTTTCTTGGATCTGATCCAAGAGGGGAACATGGGGTTAATGAAGGCGGTGGAAAAATTTGAATACCGACGCGGGTATAAATTCTCTACTTATGCTACCTGGTGGATTCGACAAGCAGTAACACGAGCGATTGCCGATCAGGCCCGCACGATCCGTATCCCTGTACACATGATTGAGACTATCAACCGTGTATTAAGGGGCGCTAAAAAGCTGATGATGGAGACAGGTAAGGAGCCGACGCCCGAGGAGCTTGCTAAAGAGCTTGGGTTGACACCTGATCGCGTGCGTGAGATTTATCGAATCGCTCAACATCCGATCTCCTTGCAAGCAGAAGTGGGAGACAGCGGAGAGAGTCAATTTGGTGATTTCCTTGAGGATACCGCTACCGAGTCCCCTGCAGATGCTACAGGATATTCGATCCTAAAAGATAAAATGAACGAAGTTCTCTCGACATTAACTGACAGAGAGCGTACAGTATTAATCGAACGTTTCGGTTTACTTGACGGAAAACCGAAAACTCTCGAAGAGGTAGGTGTGCAATTTAAGGTAACTCGTGAAAGGGTGCGCCAAATTGAGGCCAAAGCTTTGAGAAAAATGCGTCATCCCACCCGATCCAAGCAGCTACAAGCTTTCCTTGAGGCTGTTGAGGGGAAGGAATAAGTCTGACGGGGTATTAGCTCAGTTGGTAGAGCACAACGCTGGCAGCGTTGGGGTCAGCGGTTCGAGTCCGCTATACTCCATTTAATCCTTTCTTTAATTCTCAAAACACACGTAAAGAAACAACTTTTCTAGTTGTCTCTATTCGTGAACTTCCAGATAATACCCAAAAAGAACTTTTTTGATCCGGGGACTCTATGACGCATCTTTTTTTTGAACATGTTGGATCACAACCTGTCGATCCGGTGCTGGAGATAGGCAGAATGTGGGCCAAAGACCCTAATTCGGAAAAAATAAATTTGGGGATTGGTATCTATCTTGATGAAAAGGGGAGGTGCCCTGTCTTAAAGGCGGTAAAAGAGGCTGAAGAAAATTTAATCGTGAACGAGGTCTCCAAAACCTATCTTCCCATCGAGGGTGAGCCCCATTTTCTAGAGGAGACAAAAAAACTCCTTTTTTTAGAAAATGCTCCCCTAATTGCAGCAGCACAGACACTGGGGGGGACAGGTGCTCTAAGAGTTATTGCCGATTATCTCAGATTAGAATGGAATCATCCTATCTATGTCTCGGATCCTACATGGGCTAACCACCACGGGGTGTTTAAAGCAGCAGGTCTTGAGGTAAGAACCTATCCCTACTATGATCGGACAACACACACTGCCAAAAAGGGCGAGTTTTTTGATTTTTTACAGCGTTTGGAAAAGGGCTCTATTGTTTTGCTTCATGGGTGTTGCCATAACCCCACCGGGATCGATTTTACCCACAGTGAATGGGATTTTATTTTAGACTGTTGTCTCAAAAAGGGGCTTTTACCCCTCTTTGATATCGCTTACCTGGGGCTTGGCGATGGGATTGATGAAGACCGTTATGCGGTAAACACCTTTTTCAAAAGTGGGATCGAAATGTGTGTTGCCTTCTCTTATTCAAAAACTATGGATCTCTACAGGGAAAGGGTTGGGGCGTTGATGATTGTCAATCATAGTCACACTCTTGAGGCGATGCAAAGCACCATTAGGCAGATAATTAGACGCAATTATTCTAATCCACCGGCACATGGAGCTTTAGTTGTCCAAACAATATTAACCGACCCTAAAAGAAAAAAACTTTGGCTTGACGAGCTTGAGGAGCACCGGCTGAGAAGTTGTGCCATGCGTAAGCTTATTTTTGCAGAATTAGGGGGCTGGATTCAGCATAAAAAAGAGTTTCAAGAGGCTAAAGGGTTTTTTTCCTATCTGGGAATATCTAAAGATGCGGTTCTGGAGTTGAGAAAAGAGAGTATATATTTGCTCGACGACTCGAGATTAAATGTTTTAGGGGTAAACTCGGCAAACATCGGGCGGCTTAAACAGGTTTTTTCAAGGTTGCGTCATGGATAAAAAACTAGGTTCTACACTCTTATTTTTGTCTCTGATCCTATTTTTGATTTTTCAAATCCCCTTTGTGAAAGAGATCCGCCTAAGATCAAGCGTGCAAAAGTTTTTTAGCTCGGCACAAGCGGGGGGAGATAGTACACTTGAGCTACTAAGTTTGGAAAATCTTCTTTTAAAGGATGAGTTGGATGCCATACGCAACCAGCTTAACTACGACCTAAAAGACTGGGATGCGATTCAGGCTAAAGTGATCTTTAGGGAAAATATCTCTTTCGGCTCCTTCCTCTGGGTAGACAGGGGAGAGGCGGATAACAAACGATTGGGGGCCACAGTCATCGCAAAAAAAAGCCCCGTTGTTTTAGGTAAAGGGGTAGTGGGGGTGATCGAGGAGGTGCTAGAAAAAAAGAGCCTTGTGCGTCTAATTACAGACCCGAAATTACAAATAGCTGTGCGCGTGGACCGGGGGAAAAAAGGGATCTATCTTGAAGAGAGGCTTTATGAGCTTAAGAATCTTTTAGAAAAAGAGGAGGAGATCTTTAAAAACCAGGAGCATAAAGAGCTCACCAATGATTGGATTCAGGTTTTATTGGAGAAGGTGAGACCATTAAGGGGGGCGCTTTTAGCAAAAGGGGTGATTCAAGGGGTTGCAAATCCGGGTTGGAGGGTAGCTTACGACACCTTAAGTGGCTACGGATTCAATTATGATTTTGCAGATAGCGAGGGTGGCCCCTTTGATTTAAGAACAGAGCACCTGATCCGGGTGGGAGACCTTCTGGTCACTACGGGCTTAGATGGGATTTTTCCCAGAGGACTACATGTGGGAGTGGTCACAAAAATCGATCCTCTCAAAGAAGGGGGATACGCGTACGGGCTCTCGGCAACCCCTTCGGTCCATGAATTGCAATATCTGGATAACGTCCAGATTTTACCCCCTCAATGGGGATAAGCGCCGAATATTTTAGTGTACTCGTGTTGAAAGTTGGGTGATTCCCTATTTTGATCACAGGCCTTTACCCAATTCTCCAGAGAATCAAACGAGAATTTTTTTAAAGGGACTTCATCCATTACGAAAAGGGGCTTGTGAAAATAGAGGGTATCGTAACCGATGCTTGACCTATCGGTGAGAACTCCGCTATGAAGCTCCAAAAAAGGGTAAATATAGGGGCAAGTATGGGAAAGGAGTTGGATAGAATATTTGGCCTCTAATCGGATATGCAAAAGCTCTCTTTCGGCTAAAATGGGGTGCAGTCTAAAGACAAACCGCTTTTTGAAAGGGTGCTGGCAAAGCTGTACTAATTTTTCTTCAATGTTGGGCGAATCCCAGGTTAAAGCTACGAGAAGGGGTTTAGCTGTTTCAGGAACTGGTAAAAAAGGTTTCGCTTTTTCAAAAATTTCTTTTTTAAACTCATGATAGAAACGGAGTCGATGGTTGGGGAAGTCCTTATAAGACAACACCGAGTCATAAAGAGAAAAATCTTGAAATTTATCGGAGAAACCGTGGTGAAAACGGACCATTTTGGGTTTTTTACCATACAGCGCATGATGCAACTCCCGTAAAGGTGTTTCGCTTGTAGAGGTGCTGATATATGCGTCCAGATCGTGAATTTTTGGGAAATTTTCTAGGCGATAGTAGGGGACCCAAGGGTAAAAATCGAGGAGCGCCTCCTCAGTTTCGTTATTACGCACTAAAAGGGGGATCTTTTCGTAGAAAGAGAGGGGGGCTAAATGATCCAGGTGGTGGGGGAAAGAGGCTAGAATACCCCTAATAGATGGTGTCGTCACCTTCGTTGATGTCCTTTAAAAGAGCAAGTACTCTTATTTTGATCTCATCTAAAGAATTATACTGATCAAATGCATACGGGAGAATCTCTTTTTTCTTTATTTGTAGATTTTCTACTTTTTTCAAACTCTTGTCCAAATTCTCTTGAAATCGGATTCCCAGGGTATCAAGTTCTGGATGATCTTTGAAAAAAAAGGTGGGTGTGTTGAAGAATAGGGCATCGTAAACCGCATTAGAGTCCTCAACAACAAAAAGAGACCCTTTTTCTAAGTAGGGGTAGACATAAGGGGTGTCTAATTTCTCCTCTGAATGGATCGCCCTATCGAAAAGATCATTGAAAGTTTTTGCGTGGTACTTAACAAACAGTTTCCAACCCTCTTTCAGATGATCCCTTAAAAAAGCGATGTGTGAAGGGTCCTCCAGATTTGTTGGAAAAAAAAGAGCCTTGTGTTCTTTTGCAAAAGAAAAGGGGCGCTCGATCTTTTCTTCCATAAATGTCTGGTGTTTTTTGAAATACAGATAGCGATAGTTTCCGATGCTGACAAGAGTTTTAAAATTATACATAGTGGTAAGTGAATAGAGCAAATCCACCATTTTTTTTCCCAGAACAAGGATGTGCTTTTCTCCCAAAATTCCCCTGGAAAGATCCTCTTGGGCATATCCGTGAGGGACAAAAACGGTATGTAAAGCCCTTTTTTCCATCATCTCCTCAAGGCCAAAAAGGCGTCTAATTTTTGTGGTGAGTAGGCACGAGATGAGGGTGTTTCCCTCTTTAAGGAGGGCTTTGCCTAAGAGAGGAGGAGCGTAGATTTGCACATTGACAGCAGGATAAAAAGTCCTTATGCTTTCCAAGATTTTTTCATCCGTAACAAACAAGGGGAGACCTAAGATCTCCATTAAAGGAGCCATGTGGTCGATATCCTCAAAACGGCTGCCGTAGATTAAACCCATTGATGCCATAGACCTTTTACCTACCATGTCTTTTAAAACCGATCAAGAATCTTTACGAAAATGGTTCCTAGAAACAAAGAGAGAGTTTCCGTGGAGAAAAGAGATCACCCCTTACAGAGTTTGGATTTCGGAGGTGATGCTCCAACAAACCCGGGCAGATGTTGTCGTTGAGTATTTCAACCGATGGATGAGACTTTTTCCTACAATACAGGATTTAAAAAAAGCCCCCATAGAGACGGTGCTCAAAGCTTGGGAGGGGTTGGGATACTATTCAAGAGCTAGAAACATCCACAAAGCTGCAGAGATACTCTCTGAAACATTTCCGGAGGACTTCCATTCGTTGACTGCTATCAAAGGGATTGGCCCCTATACAGCGGATGCCCTATTAAGTTTTGCCTTCCAAAAAAAGGTGATAGCAGTAGATGCGAATGTGGATAGGGTTTTATCCAGGTATTATGCCTCAACTGACCTTAAGGAGTGCAAAAGAAGGGGAGAAGAGGAGTTAAGTTCTTATCGTCCGTTTGAAATAGCAGAAGCGCTTATTGAACTTGGGGCAACCATTTGTAAAAAAAAGGCCGACTGCGCCCTATGCCCGTTAGCTCAAGGTTGCCAGGCGTATAAAGGGGGAGTTGTGGATAATTTTTTAAGCACCAAAAAAAGGAAAGAGGCTCAAAAAGTGTATAAAGAGGTGCACCTTTATGAGCATAAGAATCTTTTCGGTATACGCAAAAAGGGAGAAAAGGAGCTTTTTAGAGATCTTTATCTTTTTGAAGAGGAAGAGATTAGTGAAAAAGAATTTCTTGCCCTCTGCAAACAAGGGCCTTTTAAAATGGTAACCGCAACGGCTACTTTTTATCGATTTCATCTGATAGCAAATATAAAAAAACTCGATGCATTTAAGGAGGATTTAGAGTTTTTCACCCTCGAAGAGTGCTTAAAGAGGCCGTTTTCATCTGGACATAGAAAAATTTTACACCAGTTGGCCTCTTTTTTAAACACTTGAAAAACGGGTAAGCTGAATCAAAAGCTAAAAAGCCTATCTCTAGTTAGATCTTGAGCATTCTTGCTACAACAAGACCGCCTATTGTCCAGCTTAAAAATGTCGTAACCAAAACAAATGCACTTATGGAAAAGGGGACCGAGCACCACAAGAGCATCGATCCAAAACCACCAATTGTAATGATCAAGCTAATCATCAAGATGGTTTCAATGCGGCCGGGGATGTTATTGGCTCTTAATACAAGCATGATTCCTCCGATGAGTCCTGCCACAATGATTTTTTCCAAGATCGAGATTAGGCGAATAGCCCATTCATGATGAGAGACCGATTTGTCTATAAAAGCCACCACTCGTACTGGTGTAGCCTCGCTCCCGTCTGGTCTAATCGAATAGATTCCGCTCTCTTTGGTGTTTTCATTGAGGCATTTTCTAACGGCGCAATCGCTTTTAAAATAGCTAGACGCTCGAAACGGCGTGGCTTGCCACATCAAATGGTTTGCAAAAAACACAACAAAGCCAGCCACAATCGCCGCTTTTATTAAAGAAAAGTTCATAAAAGTCCTAAAATAAGGGATTTTTTCCCATCTTGAAAAATTAAAAATTTCTTTTCAACCCTCATGTTTGGATAGTGATCTCCTCTTTGTTGTTTTTTCTTGAAAAGGGGGATTCTGTTTCAGTAGAATGCAAAGACTGTTTTAGTAAGGAAATCACCAATCATGATCGAGGTTTTACGCACGGATGCTATCGGGGTTAAAAAAAACTGGCTTGAGCGATACTGGGTTTATGCCACGGTTGCGATTACAATAGCACTCTTTTTAAGTGTTTTTGCTGCGTTAAGTTCCAAAAATGGGACAGAAGGGGTGGAGGTGTTTTCGACACTGATGGATATGCAAGAACAAGAGGTTGTCTCAACTAAAGAAAAGAAGCAGGCGAGCCGTTTTTTAGTGAAACACCGGGACTTGATGCGGGAGATGGGGAGATTTTTTCTTGATGATGCAGTGATCGTAGAGCAACTAACCAAAAAAGTCTCTTCGCAATTTTCTCAGGCAACCAGGCTGATCTCTTTAAAAAGATATAAAGAGGCTTTGGATGTATCTCTCAAACACCATGAAGAGCTGCAATCACCCACTTTGAAATGTCTGAATCTTTTAAGGATTCTTGCTCTGGAATCGACGCTTAAAAACCCTAGTCATCAAAAGACCTTGGCATCGTTGCAGGAGTTAAAAGCCGCCTTTCCACAAGAGGTTGAGGAGGTTCTCGACTTTTATAAGATAGGGGATATTACGGTAGAAACACTCTACTCTTGAAAAGATCATTCAACCCCCATTATCGGTCAAAAAAACCGATAAATCGGGGGCTGAGCAGGGTGGAGGTCGAGGCGTTAATGCCCCCTTCTGGCCATGATGAGTGTTTCACCTGCGACTAGACCAAAGATCAAGAAAGTTAGAGGCGAGGCAACGAGCGAAACCACTATTGCTACAATCGCTATGATGAGCTGACTGTATTTGTTTCCGGATCCGACACTAAATCTCATTACGGATTCCAACCCTTGTCTAATTGGTCTAGGTAATAAGCAGCCTAGAACACCGCCAATACCTAAGAGGATGATGCACCACGTTTCCATACCAAAAAAGTAACGGGCACTTATAGCTGAGAGGATAAAGATAAGACAGAGACTGATTTCAGCTCCGTAATTTTTGAAAAAGGATTGCATTTCCTCTACTGAAACACCCTCTTTCTTTGATCTATTTTGGTCATTATTTGCCATGAAATGGATTTCCTTGTTTATTTCTTCACAATAAACATTTATGAATATTTTTCAATAAATGGATGTTAAACCCTAGTTTCTATATACTTATCACATGTGGTCCTATTTCTCCCGATGGATTCCCTTTTATCAAAGATGGGTGAGCACAATCACCACAGCGGCCGTTTTGGCACCCATAATCCCCTTTACTTACGGGCTTTATCTTAAAAAACTCCCTGATTCCCCTCTAGCTGATCCTCAAGAGGGGGGCAAATCAATCCAGCAGTTTGTTTTTCCCGATTGGAGTCCTAACTGGTGCAAAACCTCCTACACAGAGCTCGATGAGCTTTGCCCCCTTTTTTTTGAAAAACTGGAACTTTTAGGGGTCAACACACGTCCCGATAGGGAAGCAGACGAGGCCCTTTTAAGAATTAAGGGGAAAAATGAGGAAAAGACGGTGTTTTTAAAAACCCCCTTTTACCTTGGATACGACAATGAGGGAGAGCTCTGTTTTGCCGACGAAAACACAGGGGTATACCAAGCCCAGTATGATGGGCTGGAGCTAAACGTTGCTTGGAACGGACAAAAAAACCGGCTTTTTGCCCACTCTTTAGAGGAAAAAAAGGGGGGAGCTGAGACGGGAAAACTACGTATTTTCAAAGAGCATCTCAGACGCTTGAAATTTTTGGGGAAAGACGCCTTGGCTGAATACCTAAAAAGGGAGAGAAAAGAGGCGTTACGCCTTTTTGATCCTATCCAACAAAGGCTATATGTGCTCGTAGAAAATGATCTTTTGTATTTTAAAGAGGGGCGCCTTTTTTTTGCCGCAGAAAGAGGGCAAAGAGGCGATTGCTTTTTGTCAAAATTACAGAGCGTAGAAGACACCTTTATTGAGCTTGTCGTTTGGGATCAAAAAGGGTTCCAAAAAGAGCCCCTAAGAATACCCCTTGAAAAGCCTGAGAGGCTTGCCCCTAAAGTGCAGACTTTTTTAGAAGGGGCGAAGCCTTTTGGTTATGAGGCGATTTGGCTTAAAAAAGGGAGCAGGATGGCGGTATACGTGGGGGACTGGCTGATTGAGGAGAATGGGGACTGGACAAGAGCGCAAAAAGCAAGGCTCGAGGAGGCGTTTGAAGGTAGGTTTAACGCTGGCCTCTTACATTTTTCCTCCATGAAAAAAGAGGGGGGTAAATGGGTCGCCCAATTTGAGGTTTTTGATGGTCTTCATATACAAAAAGAGACTGTAAGAGTTACATTAGATACCAAATTATCAGTAATGGCACCAAACCCTCCTAAGGCTGGTGCTAAAACGGAAAAAAAGGGGGAGTCTAAAGAGGGTATGCGCCACTTTCCCCCTGCGGTTGACCCGATGCTGGATGATTTCGACGACGAACTAGAGGATTTCTGATGAGATTTTTTGCCCTCTCAGCTTTTGGGGTGTGTTTAACACTTAGCTCTCTTTGTGCAAAAGAGAGGCCAGTTTTAGCGGAAGAAAAAAAACAGATTCTTCCCCAAATGCAAAGTGATCTCACTTTGTTGAGAAAAGAGATCGATGAACTCTATTTACAAGCCGGTTCTTTGGTTTCTGCTAATGCCCAGTTAGACGAGTATCAAGATTTGTTGGGGCGAATCAACGAAAAGAAACAAGCCCTTGAGGAGAAACAAAAAGATTGGAAGAGTCGATTTTCCTACCTTTTTGCCCCCAAAAAAGAGGAATTTGCCCTTTTTGACCAGGAGGAGACCACCATTGGGCAGCTCATAAGCGAGTACGGCTCCAAAGATTTCCTCTATATTCTACCTCAAGAGGTCTCCACGATAAAAATCTCGATGCAGTCGGCGATTGCGATACCTAGGGATTCCTGGCAGGAGATGATCGATCTTATTTTGCAATACAACGGAGTCGGGGTAATTGAGATCAACCCTTTTGCAAGACAGCTTTTTCTTTTAAAACAAGATCTCATCACCTGCAATCGCATCACTTATAAAAAAGAGCATCTGGCCGTTGTTCCCCCCGCCAGCCGGGTGATGCATCTTTTTGAGGCGCCTGTAGAAAATATCAAAAACACTTTCTTTTTCTTTGATCGCTTTCGGGATACAAAACGGACATTTGTCTACCAGATTGGGGCTAAAATTGCTCTTGTGGGGACAAAAGAGGATGTTATGCGCCTTGTAGAGATGTATGACGGAGCCTTTGATGACGAGGCGGAACGGATCACGAGAGTTATGTCGCTACAAAAGCTCTCGCCGGAGGAGATGAAGAATATCCTCAAGGCCTTTTTTGGCGGCCTTGCTGAAAATATGAGTATGATGGGGAAAAATCCGACCGAATTGTCTGTTCTGCCCCTTGTGCAAGAGTCGGGGATTGTCCTTGTTGGGCCAAAAAAACTCGTCGAACGGGCGATGGAAATCGTGAAACAAACCGAGGATCAGTTAATCGACCCCTCCGAAATGACCGTTTTCTGGTACGTTTGCCGACACAGCGATCCGAATGATATCTCTGAGATTTTAGAGCAGGTTTACGCCTCTTTAATGAAGTTTGGTTTGGAGTCTGCTGATAAAAAAGAGACAAAAGAGCAACAAGCCTCAAAAGAGATTCTCCTAAACGAGCCAACACCGGGGGCTTATAATACGATTGATCCTGCAGTTAGAGGGCTGGTGAACCCCCCAAAAGTCCAAACCCCCGATCCACAAGGGCCGGTAAAAACGGTAAAACTGAAAAATTTCATCCCTTATGGAAAAGCCGGGGGGATCATGATGGTTGTACGCAAAGATACGTTGGATCGGATCAAAGATCTTTTGAAAATGCTCGATGTGCCTAAAAAAATGGTCCATTTTGAGGTGATTTTGTGTGAAAAGCGGACCAACATGCAGACTAATTCGGGGCTCAACCTCTTAAGGATCGGCACAAATGCCTTAAGCCAAGTTGCAGGTGGGCTGGATTTCTTGAACCAGCCTGCACAACCCAACAGGGGAATTCTCGAATTTTTCTTTAGCCGCCCAAGATCCAAAGCCTTTCCCGCATTTGATCTAACGTATAATTTTTTGATGAATCAAGAGGACATTCGGATCCACTCTTCTCCTACGGTAACCACTATAAACCAAACGCCGGCAACAATTGCTATCGTTGAGGAGATTTCGATCAACAATGGAGCCGCCGCAGTAAACAACACAGGCGGATCTATCTCATACCAGGACTCCTACTCCCGGGCACAGTATGGTGTGACTCTTGTCATGACCCCTACCGTTCATGAACCAGAGCCTGATGATGACCAACGACGAAACTACATCACTATTGATGCCGATGTAACGTTTGATACGATTAAAAATGACATAGCCTTCAAACCCGATGTCAATCGCCGTCATGTGATCAACCAGGTGCGGGTTTTGGATGGGGAGACGATCATCATGGGTGGGCTAAAACGGAAAGATTCCCTTGATAAAACAGAAAAGCTTCCGTTTTTGGGGGAGATCCCCGGTTTAGCAAAAGTTTTTGGCGCCTCCCAAATGACCGATCAACTAACCGATATGTACATATTCATTACCCCTAGAGTAATAAAAAGTACCCATGCGGATTTAGAGGCGATCAGACAAGAGGAGCTTTGCCGCAGACCTGGAGATTTGCCTCCGTTTCTTGAGTGTCGCAAAGAGGCAAAAATGAAACAAAAAAGGAAGCTTTTCGAGCAAAGCATGAAGCTTTTGACCGGTAATACCCATGACTACAAAGACCCCTCTTGCCGCTACTGAGCTTGAGCTAGAAAAAAATACCCATTGGTTGCAATCCAGATTTTTGATCGAGGGGACGCAGATAGTTCCCTATGCTTTTGCAAAAAAACACCGGTGTATCCCCTTTTTTGAAAATGGGGAAAAAATCGAGGTAGCGGTTCACGATCCTTTCTGCTTTGAAGCGCTTGAAGATCTTAGATTCAAGACAAAAAAACGGATTGTCCCCGTTAAAAAATCTCTGGAGGAGATCGAGCAGGCGATTGAGCTATGCTATCATAAAAATAGTCCAAGGATGTTGGACAGCCCCCAAGCGCAGCAGGAGATCTCGGTCGAGCATTATGATCTTTTGGAAGAGCGCTTAGAAAATGGGGTGATCCACTTATGTGATCGTATCCTTCTAGAGGCCATTAGCCAAAAAGCGTCCGATATCCATTTTGAGCCGCAGGAAAATTTTCTTCTTGTGCGCTATCGAATTGATGGTGTTTTGCACGAAAAAAAAACCGTGGTGCGTTCCCAGCAAAATGAGCTGATCACACGCTTGAAAGTTCTGGCTAAGCTGGACATTGCAGAGTCCAGGTTACCCCAAGACGGAAGAATGAAACTCGCTCTAGGGGAGCGGCAGATCGATTTCCGCGTGTCGACTGTTCCGGTCGTTTTTGGGGAGAGGGTTGTTTTAAGGATATTGGATAAAAAAAATATCCATTTGGGGTTGGATGCGATTGGATTGGAAAAGGAGCTGTTAGAAAAGCTAAAAACCCTTTTAACCAAAACACAGGGGATTCTTCTTGTTACCGGTCCAACGGGAAGTGGGAAAACAACAACTTTATATAGCGCTTTGAAAGAATTGGACTCCTCTCAAATCAACATCATGACGATTGAAGATCCGGTGGAATACAAGTTGCCCCATATGGCGCAGATCGGGGTCAACTCCAAGATACATCTCACCTTTAGCACAGGCTTAAGACACATTTTAAGACAGGATCCAGATGTGATCATGGTGGGAGAGATTCGGGATAAAGAGACAGCAGAGATTGCGATTCAGGCCTCTTTAACTGGGCATCTGGTATTGTCCACATTACACACAAACGATGCATTGAGTGCCCCAACCCGACTCATTGAT
>RGXB01000040.1 GCA_010029555.1 bacterium | reverse complement strand
CCTGCCCATTTTCTTGGGTAGGATCATGAATCTCAAAAAAAAGCTTAGTGAGTGTCTCAAAATCGGTCTTCAACGGGTCAAAAACCACCTCGATAGCCTCGTAATGGCCCGTTTCATGAGAACAAACCTCCTCGTAGCTAGGGTGAACAACATGGCCGCCGGTATAACCTACTGTCGTTTCGATAACCCCGATTGCCTTATCAAAGTAATACTGCATTCCCCAAAAACACCCCCCCGCAAAAATCGCTCGCATCATCCCTTTAGGGGTTTTAAGCGGGATAAATCTTAAGGACAGGGAATTGACGCAATGTCTGGTATTCTTGGGGGTAAAACCCTCATTTAAAAAAACATGTCCAAGGTGCGCTTTGCATTTTTGGCAAAGAATCTCGACGCGCCGCCCATCTTTATCCGCGATTTTTTCAATAGCTTGGTCTAAAGCGTCATCGAAAGCGGGCCAGCCACAATGAGAGTCAAATTTATCTTGGGAGAGATAGAGCGGGGCATCACATTGCCGACAGATATAAATACCGCTCTCTTTATTATTTTCGTATTCCCCGGTATAAGGGCGTTCTGTCCCCTTGTGCAAAATGACAGAAGACTCTTGAGAACTTAAAGGATGAAAACGACGCATATTAACCTCGGTTGTAACGCACAACATGGATGAGAAAAGCTAGTAAATAAAAACAGGACGCAATTCCTAATGGGAGCGGGGTTTGTATGGCTAAAAGAGGGGCCAAAACAAAGGCCGCTATCGTCAAACTCCCCAAAGCCAGAATAGAGTAAAGGGGTGGTTGAGCGCTAATATTTTGTGTATCCCCCATTTTTTGTGATGCCATCAGTCCTTTCCCCTAAAACCTCTGGTGATGCACGGAAAGTTAAAGTGAGAAAAGGGGAGATAAATAGAAAAAAGCCCATAAGACCGAAAAAAAATAGGGTAACAGCCCAGAGTCTTTTCCCCTCAAATTCGGCAAAAATTCCAAAAAAAAACCGATCCCCTTTTTTTTCTCTCACAGGGGAGGGGGCCGTGGAAATGTCTTTATAGAATAGAAGAATAAACAAAAGGTGCACCATAGAAAAGAGCGCACCAAAAATGAGCCCCCCCGTTCCTCGGATCCAGGGGAGTCTAGAGAGAGTTCCCCCGATCCAAGGACCGGTCATAAAGGCAAGCGCACCAGCGGTAAAAAAGATTTTTTCCCCCTCCCGCTTTGAGGAGAAATCGGATAGGTCTAGTACCGCGCTTCGACCTATCCAAATCGCTGCAGATCCGATCCCTGTCAAAAGACGCCCTGCAATTAAAGCTTCTAAGTGCTCCTCATAGAGACCTAGACACATAACCAAGTAACCCATGAGCATGAAAAGGCTCCATAGGATTTGCCCCCCCCTTTTTCCCAAAAGCCGGCTACAATAAGACCAGATAAGCGCTCCAAACCCTTGTCCAACCCCGTAGAGACCATAAAGAGATCCCAAGACTGATGTTTTGAAGATCAACGAGTCGTCAAAAGAGTAGTAGAGGGTATCGACAGAAAACAGCAACGGGGCAAAAATAGGGAAAACAAGCGAAAAACCCAACCAAGACTGCACAAGAGTAAAGAGATCGACAAAAAAGCTTTTCCTTAGCCCGGCTATGCTATACTGCATCCTCTTTTTTAGCCTCTTCTACCTCTGGTAAAAGCCCAGATCGTACCTGTGAGTCCCACAATAACCATTACCCAACCGGCGATATCGAGATTTTTTGCCAAAGCCTGAAAGTAGACAATATCTTTTTTCCCCTCGTTGATCTGGCTTTGAATAGGTCCCGTAGCCGCTTTGCTGAAAAAGTAAAGAGCCGGATCGCTAGAGGAGGCGGAATTTACCGCATTTACCCCCGATTGCGCTTTTCTTACTTTCTTTTTCCCTTGGTCAACTTGAGAGCGGATGTAGTTTCCCCCGACAAAAGAGGCTATCCCCATAACTATCAGAGTGATCCCTAGTATTTTAATCCATTTCATCGTAGAAAGCTCTTTCTTACCCATAATAAACCCATCGCACAAGATAGAAAAAAAAGAAACCGCTTTTTCTTTACCCTACCCGATTAAATGTAAAAAACCTTTCGTGAATCCACATCCATTTTTTTAAAGGGTGTCCTTTTGGGGGGGCTGGTTTGTCTCTAGAACTCTAGGTAGAGCTCCTGAGCTCGCTAGGATCCCTCCATCTACCATAAGCTCAGCGCCGGTAACAAATTTAGATTCATTTGAGGCCAAATAGAGAACGGCGTAGGCAACATCGTTAGGCTCACCCATGTGCCCCATCGGTATTTCATCCGCAATTTTTTGTCTGTTTTTTTCCACGCTCTGCCCCTCAACCATCGGATCCCAAAAAGGGGTATCGATTGCCGCTGGGTGGACAGAATTGCAACGGATAGGATAATTTTGGGAACAGCACCACAAAGCAACCGATTTT
This sequence comes from bacterium, assembly GCA_010029555.1. Classification (GTDB taxonomy): domain Bacteria; phylum Chlamydiota; class Chlamydiia; order Chlamydiales; family RGXB01; genus RGXB01. The sequence continues at coordinate 6,113 of RGXB01000040.1, read as the reverse complement.
GTCATGCTCCTAATGGCCGCTTTTGATGCAGCGTAAGCGCACATGGTGGGGACACCCACATTTCCTGAGCGTGAGGAGATATTGACGATGCTTCCCCCATTTTTTTTCATGTTTTCAATAGCAAAACGGCAACCTAGGAATGTCCCTTCGGTATTTATCGCCTGAATTTTTTTGAAATCCTCCAAAGAGGTATGTTCAGGGTCTTGGGGACCAAATCCCTTTGTCAGGCCACTGATACCGGCGTTATTCACGACAATGTCTACTCTCCCCTTCCAGGAAATCGTTTTTTTGAACACGTTTTCCCAGTCGGCTTCTTTGGAGACATCCTGTTGAATAAAAAGGGCCTTACCGGAGGGGAGTTTTTCTACAGCCTTAAACCCAAGCTCGTTATTGATATCGGTAACCACAACATAGGCCCCCTCTTGTATGAGAACCTGAGCTATCGCATACCCAATTCCTTGTTTCCCTCCGGTAACAATCGCCACCTTATTTTGTACCCTGCCTTGTGGTGTTGAGCTGGTTTGAGTCTCTCGACAGGTCTCAGATCGCCCTTTTTTTTGGGCTTCTTTGCGAACTGGACTGAAGTATCCTCCAGCAAAAAAGCTCAATACTAAAGCAATGAGGAATACTCCAGAAATTTTAAACCATTTCATATGCGGTCGTTCTTTGTTTGTTTTTTTAAACTCATTTCACAAGTAAGAAAAAAAAGAAACGGGATTTTTTCATTACAATCAAAAAACACCCACATGTTGAATTGGATTAGGGGATGTTTTTTAAAGATACGGTAATTTAAGTCTCTTTTGTTTCAATAATTCTAGGTGTTGCACTAGAGCCCGCAAGGATACCCCCATCTACCATCAATTCGGCTCCGGTAACAAATTTGGATTCGTTAGAGGCTAGATAAAGGACGGCAAAAGCTACATCATCAGGCTCGCCCATGTGCCCCATAGGAATTTCTCGGGCAATTTTTTTCCTCTTTTTTTCAGATTCTTCCCCTTGGGTCATCGGATCCCAAAAAGGGGTATCTATTGCTGCTGGGTGGACAGAATTACAACGGATGGGATAATTTTGGGAACAGCACCATAAGGCAACCGATTTTGTCATACTCCTAATTGCCGCTTTTGAAGCAGCATAGGCACATAGATTAGGGACACCCACATTTGCAGAACGCGAGGAGATATTCACAATGCTTCCCCCCGTTTTTTTCATGGTTTTAATCGCAAATCGGCAACCAAGAAAAGTCCCCTCAGCATTGACAGCTTGGATTTTTTTGTAATCTTCCAACGTGGCATGTTCGGGGTTTTGGGGATGAAACCCTTTAGTAAGACCGCTTATGCCAGCATTATTTACAAGAATATCGACGCGCCCTTTCCAGGAGAGGGTTTTTTCAAAAACGGTTTCCCAATCGCTCTCTTTAGAGACATCGTGCGGTAGAAAAAGGACTCTATCTTTCGGAAGTTTTTCTACGGCATTTTTACCACCAGCCGCATTAATGTCTGTCAAAACAACAAAAGCACCCTCTTGAACAAGAAGTTTTGCAATCGCAAATCCTATCCCTTGTTGGGCTCCTGTTACAATCGCAACCTTGTTCTCCACACGCCCTAACCCCATCGCACTCCCGAAAGTTTTTGCCCACTATAGTGTTTAAAAACATAAAGATGCAACAAAAGTAGGGTGCTTTAATCGACCCTCGGGTGGACAAACGAGGCGTTAGCTTCGCTAAAGTAGGGGGGGGCTTAACTCTCGATAATTTGGGAGGAGTTGTAGATATTTTTATTCAAAAGCCCTTCGGAATAGTCTACAATCAATGCAACTGCAGCATCGCCCGTTATGCTGATTGTTGTGCGCATCATGTCGACAATTCTATCAATTCCCAAAATCAAGGCTATCCCTTCAATCGGTAAACCAACCGCTCCAAGGACAAGAGGTAACATGACGATGGTTCCGCTAGGTATCCCCGCCCCTCCAATGGAGCCCAATGAGCCGGTAAATCCGATCAGCATATAGTCGGTAAAAGAGAGCTGTTTTCCCAAAGCCTGAGCAAAAAAGAGGGCAGCAAGGCTGATATAGATGGCGATCCCAACCATATTAATAGAGGCCCCCAAAGGGAGTACAAAGGATGAGCTTACTTGGGAAATCCCTAGATTGTCTTTTGCTACACGCATGGTTGTGGGTAGCGCTGCCTTGCTACTAGAGGTGGAGAAAGCGATCACTTGGTACTCAAAACTCTTTTTGAAAAAGGGGAGAGGGGAGAGACCCGTTGTCATCCATATCAAAGCACCAAAAAGCAGATACTGTAAAAAAAATCCAAGATAGGCGCACCCTACGAGTTTCAACAGTAAAAGTAGTACCGTAGCACCCTGGCTACCCACAACCCACGCCGTCAAAAAACAGGCTGCTAAAGGGGAGAGCTGCACGATAAGATGCACCATTTGGAAGACCATTGCAGAAACTACACGGAAAAATTCGGAGATTTTATCCGCGATTTCTCCTTTTATGGTGTTGATGGTAAAACCGGTAAAAAGGGCGAAGAATACGACCTGTAGTATAGTCCCTTGCGCCATAGCCCCAATCGCATTGTCGGGGACAATATTCAAAATGGTATCAAATAGTTGAAGGGTCGTCTGTGCAGGAGCACTTTGTGGTTTGAACGATTTATCCAAGTTAAGGGTAAGGCCCGATCCCGGTTCCAAGATAGAGCCGATGACTAAGCCAATTGTAATGGCTAGAAAAGTGGTTACAAGAAAAGCGAATAGGGATTTAAGGCCTAGCCTTCCCAGCGTTTTCGTATCCTTAACATTTGTGATGCCGCTCACAATCGAAAAAAAGATCAGTGGAATAATAATCATTTTTATCAGGCGGATAAAAATATCCCCTAAAGGCTTCAAATAGGTGGCCCAATCTCCTAAAAAAAAGCCCAAAAGAACCCCTAAAACCAGTCCAATAATCACTTTTTTCCAAAGACTCAAAAAGCACCCCGTGCAATAAAAGGATTATCCTTAACAAAGGTTGAATTGAGGAAGAACCATCACTATTTCAAAAAAAGACAAACGACTTTATCTTTAAAAAAAATTTACTAAATAGAGTAGGTAGCAGGTTCCATATTTCTCAAAAAAAACCACGAAACATTTTGTTTAATACCTATCATAAGAGCTTGAATGAAAAAAAGCATCGAAAAAATGTAGGAAACTTTCAGCAAACCTTTATTTAAACTATTTTTTTTCTTATATAGAATTTAGTGTTCCAAACTTTACTGTACGAGGACTCCCTCTGAAATGAGGCAAATGTTATTATTTCTATTTGCGATTTTTTTTCCCCTTGCTGCCACAACTTACAATGTGAAAACTACCGCCTGGGATATTTCGGATAACCAATCGCTCCCTTATGCACTAGCAAACGCCACGAGCCTTTCCGATCAAATTCATATCGACCTCCCCTCAGGATTAGGGGGTACAATTACAATACAAGGGCCTAATACAATAGCAGCTGGTCGATTTGAAAATCGGCACGCTTCAATTGTGACTTTAGCGGCTGATATCAATGGGATCCTGCTTACATCTTCGAATATGACGCTTGCAGGACCTTTCAATATCCCTTGTCGCATGAATGTCCCAAATGGGGGCATTTTAACTGTTACGACCGGTACAAATACTCTAAGTTCTTTAGAGATGTGGAACGCCACTCTCAATGTTCAGACCCCCACAATTATTGACACCTATCTCTCTATAAATAGAACATCGGGCTCAAACTGTTTTTTTGACGTTGCCGCAAGCCAAACTCTTTCGGTTACAGGTGGTTTTGTCTCATTAATGGCTCCAATCATAAAGCTTGGAGAGGGCTTTTTTCTCCTTTCGGGCGCTAATACACTTGTTTATCACTCCGACGGTGTTCAGGTGGGTTCTACATCTACGGTGGGGGGCAAATTCTTTTTCGGCTCGACGATTGCTTACCCCCCTTCATTTTCTTTGGCTACTCCCTCCGGAGCCACTTTATCCCACATCTCGTTTAGTAATACCTCTGATCTTGCCTCTTATGGAACAATTAACATTGAGGGGGATGGGGGTTTAATAGATCTGGGTAACAACGTCAATATGCGTATTCAAACCCTTGCAAGCGTTGGCACATCCGCCTACTTAGCAAAAACAGGTGGGGGAATGTTAAGTGTAAGAGATTCCTATAATTTGCCTAATCCTGCAAAAATCTATGGGGGAACCTTAGAGTTCTATACGATGAGTGCGATGAACGGCAAGTCGGTTGGACTCTACGGCGGCACTCTCTCGCTGGCGGAACAAAACACCTACACAAGCGCCCTTTTTGTAAACAGCACCTCAAATATATTCATTCCAGGATCTAACACAGTAACATGGTCAGGGACCGTTACAAGTTCGTCGACTCAACCGGCCATTTTGAATAAATCAGGGGCAGGGACTTTGAATCTGACGTCGACTTCTAATGTGGCTCTGTGAACTACACCCAAAATGTGAATTTATCGAATAATTTCACTATTCCGGCAGCAAAAACTGGAGACATGACAGGGGCAAACGCGGACCTCAGCGGGACATTTTCAGGGAGTGGGAATCTGCGTCTTATTTCTACAAATTTTACTATTTTGCCCACGCTAGCGAGCACATTCAGTGGAAGCGTGCTCAAAACATTCGGGTTTTTAAATATCAACAACAACACTTTTCCAAGCGCAAGCCAATTTTATCTCTACAATGGCTCTGTTCTTCAAGGTTACACTGACGTGAGCCTTCCTGGTAATATCTCTTTAAGCGGATCGGTGATTTTCTGGGTAAATGATAACGGAAGCGGCACAAAGTATGAAATGACTTTATCTGGAAATGTCACATCTGGAGGAACTCTTTGTAAGCAAGGAACCGGAAAGCTCTATTTGACCGGCACTAATAGCTATTCACTGGGGACCAATATTTTAGCTGGAATCGTAGAGGGAAATACAAATTCGATCAAAGGGGATATTACACTAGCAGCCAGTTCGGAGGTAATTTTTAACCAAACCTCCGGGGGGACTTTTACAGGAAATATCACTGGTGCTGGAGATTTTGTCAAAAAAGGGGGATCAACCCTTACATTATCAGGGACGAATACCTTAACAGGGAATATCACCATTCAAGAAGGTTTACTAGCTGGCCAAGTACAGGCTTTTGGTGGAACGGGGGTGATCAATCTGACGCAGACTTTAGGAAGTATAGAGATCACTCATTCGAGTACCTTAGCTGCAACTATTCAGCGAGGTATCACTGGTGCGGGGAATTTTTCTAAAAGGGGAACGGGTAAGCTCATCATAACAGGTAGCGTCCAAAACCAAACTATAAATCTTTATGAAGGGACTTTACAGACCTACCCTTTGGATAAAACTCTTAGTACGATCACTGTAGCGAACGCAACAACTTACATCATAGATTCTTCGAACGCTGGAACCTTTAATGGAACTACCTATGTTGACGGAGCCTTAGTGATCACCGGGGGAGGAAATTTAGACTATAGGTCCACATCTGCGAATGGCTCGGGAACGACATCTATAGAGAGTGGTAGCCTAAGACTTTATGGTGATGGAAATACATTGCCCTCTGGTAGCTTTACCTTTAACGGTGCCTCGACTCAGTTGGGTCTATTCAAGAGCGCAACAACCACCCTTAGTAATCCTTTTATCTTCAACCAATCAAATTGCGGTTTTTACGCAGAAAATAGTGTCGATTTTGCCTCCTCAACCACCTTTACCTCTACAATCGGAACCTCCTCTTCAATTGTATTTAGTGGGCCGACTTTAAGTGCCCCCTATCCTACGTTCAACATTGCTCAAAGCTCTCCATTCGCCGGAGGGATCAACATTCTCTCTTGTTGTTTGAATCTGACCGATGCCTCTTTTGCCGATAGCTACTATACCAGTCTGAATAATGGGAGCCTGGCTATTCTAGATAGCTCGGGAGCAGGTCGACAAATCGGGGGTCTGGAGAGCACAACAACAAGTTATGTCTTCTGTGGCACCACACTCGGGGGAAATAATGGGACTTTGATTTCAAAGCAAAACCGTGAGGGGAACTTTACGGGGTCAATAAATTGCGATACATTTGTAAAAACGGGATCTCAAAAAC
>RGXB01000039.1 GCA_010029555.1 bacterium | reverse complement strand
TCCGCTTTATTCAGCTGTTTTGAGATGGTGATTTGCTGGATGGAAATATAAAGAATAAATCCAAGCACAAAAACAATACTGACTAAAGAGAGAATTTTGACACGTAAACGCATGACTTACATTTAACAAAATCCCCCTTAAGGTAAAACACCTTTTTAAAGTGCTTAAGTTTTCAAAAGAAAGAATCCGCTCCCGTGAGAATTTCAGAACCAGTTTCTGTGACTAAAACCATACTCTCATACCTTGCACCGTCTTCTTGGGGTCGATAGATACCGGGCTCTACAGTGATAACCATCCCAGGCTCTAAAATTTTCTCTTTATCGGTTTTATAGAAAGGCCTTTCATGCACTTCTAAACCGATACCATGGCCCAAAGAGTGGTCTTTGAGAGGGATAATTGTTTTGACAAGTTGATCCAACTCTTTTAAAGCTATACCCGGTTTAATCGCATAGATCACCTGATCGTGAGCCTCTTTGACCTGTTTTATTAGTGAGCTATGTATCGTTCTTGTCATGTCCCCCATGTAGTAATCTTTTTTCACCCCTAAATCGACTAAAACGGTCTCTTCAGCTTGATACTTGCGCTTGGTAGGTCTGTGGTGCACATGTGCACTATTGGATCCAAAAGCAATGATAGGGGCAAACGAGGGTGATCGGACCAGTTCTGCCAGCTCCTCCTCGGTTATCCCCTCTTTCAGAGATCCCAAGACTAGCCGCATCGTTGCAGCGGTAAGATCGGCTGCTTGTCTCAAAAGCTTTATTTCCTGAGCATCTTTTATGATACGCAACTCTTCAACCACCATTTTGGACAAAAACTCTACGTTTGGATAGGCCTGGCTGAATTCCAAATACTGGCCGTAACTTACGTTTTCCCCCTCAATCACAACCTTTGAATAGTCTTTGAACCGTTCATGAAGTGGCTTATCACTTACTTTGTACCCTTTTTCCTCTGCATCAGCGGTGTAACGACGGTCTAAGTACAAAGTAAACAAACCTTGCTCGACAACAAGCATCCCTACTGAAACATCCAACCCCAAAAGGTAGAAAAGATTAATAGGTTTTGTAACTACAAAACAATCGATGCGGTATTCCTGTAACTTTTTTTGCAATTTTTCTAGTCTTTGCACGAAAAACACCTGGATAAATGGTTCCTTTCCAAGAAAATAAAGACTTTCTTGGAAAAATCTTTTTTGGTTTCCAAAAGCTCTTTAAAGGCCTGTGTTGCCAAAAGGATATCTTTTTTAAGATACCCCTTACGAAATTTTGGAAGTATCTTTTCCAGCATCGTCTCTTGAGTCCGCTCAGGATTTTGTAAAATTTCCAAAACAATCTCGTTCAGCTTTTCAGGATCAATACAGGGTGCTAGACCCTCTATCGATAGAGACATTTTGGACAGGAAACGGGCCTCAATTCCATAGTTTCTCAACAGTTCCAATACCCTCTCCTCATCTTGATCAAAAGTCGATTCCAAGCGTAAGCTGCGACTTACGCACTCTGTTTGAATCGATGCATCCATGCGATACATTTGCTCTTTAGCTAAAAAATCCTCAAGAGCATCTAAATCGACAAGGGCCGTTTTCTCCTCCCATTTAGCAATCAAAAAACCGTCGATAATTAAGATCCCCACAACCTCAATCAAAAAAGATTGTCGTAAAAGCACCCCCTTTTCGCCAAAAGCGCAACCCTTTTTAAACCCCAAAGCATCTCTAGTCTCCAGCTTTTCTATTGTCTCATTTTTTACCAGACTCCAGTCGGGGGAAAAAAAGGGGGAAATCGAATGCTCTCTTGGGGAAGTCGAATGCTCTCTTGGGGAAGTCGAGTGCTCTCTTGGGGAAGTCGAATGCTCTTCGATAGAAAAGTCCCCTTTTCTCTTTTCCAGAGGATACTCATACCCATCCCAGCTATGTACTATATGTGCCAAAGAGGACCCACCTTGCTGTGCAAGCAATGCCCTGTCTATCGCCTTTTGGACAATCCTAAACCAGCTTTTCTCCTCCTTAAGTCGCACTAAACTTTTTTGCGGATGGACATTCACATCCACCAAATCGAACGGAATATCTAAAAAAAGAATCAATGCGGGATGGGTTTTAGGGGGGAAATGTCTCTGATAAGCCTCAAAAGCAGCCATCTGGATTAACGGGTTTGAGGCGGTTCTTTGATTTATAAAAAAATATTGCTGCGCCCTCGTTTTTTGCCCCTCTTGAGAAAGACTTATCAACCCATAACATCTTACCGAGTCCTCTTGAAATTCAAATGGCTGCATTTTTTTTATCCAAGAGGTGCCAAAAAGGGTTTCAGCTCTCTCTTGAAGAGTTTGTTCAGCCGGGCAATCTAATTCTATTTTTTTATCGATTGTGTAACTAAATCGCACTTTGGGATTACAAAGGGCAATTTTCTGCACCATTTTTGTGATCTCCATTGTGGCCCCCTTTACCGTTTTTTGAAACTCCAAACGGGCAGGCACATTATGAAAAAGGGAATAAATTTCAAATGTCGTTCCTGGTTCTCTGTGACAAGGGGCAGAATCTAAGAGCTTACCAGCTTTTACTTCGACTTTTGTCGCCTCCTGCAACTCTTGCGGTGCCGTTTTCATTAAAACATGACTAATACTGGCGATAGAAGAAAGCGCCTCCCCTCTAAAACCTAGAGTTTGGATCCCCTTCAGATCCTCTTTTTTTTGGATTTTACTGGTAGCATGCCTTTCAAAACAAAGCAGAGCGTCCTCTTTAAGCATGCCGATACCGTTGTCCATTATTTTAATGAACTCAAATCCACCCCCTTTAATGTCGATATGGATAGAGCTGCTTTGGGCATCAATAGAGTTTTCCACGAGCTCTTTTATGCAGCTGGAGGGATTTTCCACCACCTCGCCTGCGGCTATTAGATTAATTAAGTGCTCTTCTAAAAGATGGATAGATCTACGTTGCATGATTTCGATCGTAGCAAAATCAAAGAAAAAAAGGGATTGGAAGGTTATTCTTTGAAAAAAAAGATCCGAACCATAATTCTATCATGTAAGCCATGATAGGTGCTTTATGGCCCGGATGGTTAAAGAAAAAACCCGCTAATGACTAGGAGTCGTGCTTTAGTGCCCCAGCCTAAACCAAAGACACCCGGCTCAATCCTTATAGGCCAAATAACCACTTGGTCCCTTCTTTAACCAACATATAAAGTTTTTGATAATTTTTGTTAAGAAAAAAACTGTTTTTTTATGATTAGGATTCTATCCAGCCTTGCCACCTTAGCCTCAGTAGGCTACGGAGCTTATTACCTCTCTCAACAACATCCTGAAGTAAAAACTAAGGTGATGGATATTATCTATTCGGGCAATTTTCATACGCTCGAAGCAAGACTTAGCGCCAAACAGATCATGGAGGCCAACAAGCGTAAGCTTCTTAAGGACGACAGGCACCATTTCCTTGAACCGGCAACCCTATTTACCCCGTATCTTTTGCTAGAGATCAAGTATACCAAACCAGATCACACCACCGGGGAGGGGATGATTTTATGGGACCTTATTGATGGGGAGATGGTAATGAATACCCAAGGATGGGATAAAACCCATGGGTATGCCGACTGCATTAAAGCCCGTCTAACCAAAAATGAGTTCAAGGTGATCAATCTTTTAGCAGAACGGGGTGGGGCTTTAGACCGGGGGGCTCTAGCCAGGCTTCTATCCGCAGAGAACGAAACTTTAGATAAAGTGATTGAGGCCTGTAGACGGAAAAAACTGATTGTTTTGACCGGCAACCAGTATCGACTCCATCTAAAAAGCCCTAAAATTAGCGTGATCCCGGAGACCTCGATTGACGATCACCTTGTGACAAAATCATTAAAAAATGCCGAGAGACTCTCTCAAAGATTTTCGGAATGGCAAATAAGACAATTGGCAGAATCGACTTTTGGTTCCGATTTTGCAATTCGTAGCACCCTGAATGTCTATCTCCCTATCTATAACATTACAGTAGGAAACCCGGACGGAACCTTCCATACCTCTTACTGGAACGCCATAAGCGGTAAAGAAATCCCCTTTTCCTCAATGATTGAGTAAAAGCCCTCAGTACGGGGGGTTTCAAGAGAAAAAGACCTTATATTTAACCCTTTTTTCAAATTCCAAAACCTTTGAACCCCAGTATTCATAGGCTTTAGCGTGTTTTAGTCGCCCGACACATGCGTAATAAGAGAATCGTAAAATACCCGATTTTACCCCGAAATCCCCCTTTTTGTTCTCCGTTTATCCGTTACATGTGAACGACCAACCCGAAGTTACGCCTGTCCTCAAACCATTGATTTACTTAGGCTAAAGGGATTAATGTTTTTCGAGACTGCATTTTCAAGAGAATGAAAACCGCAATAGCAATTATGATTTAAAAAATCATTACTCCCATTTCAACAAAGCATTAGCTATAAGCTCACTTATTTGAATTACATGAATAAAGGAAGGTAAGTTTTGATGATGTACGGTATCTGTTATAAAGAATTCAGCTAATCCTGCTTTGCTTATTCTATCTATGCAGTTTTCAGAAAAGATGGCATGGGTAATGCAAGCACTTACTGAGTTTGCGCCTTTTTGTATTAAAAGCTTTTCTGCTTCGCATAAAGTGCCGCCAGTATCTACAATATCATCTATAATAATACAATCTTTTCCAGAAACATTGCCTATAACATCGGACATTTTGCACCTGCCCTGTAGATCGTGCGTCTTGCTAATTATGGCAAGCTCAGTTCCGAGCTTCGAAGCCAGTATCCTGGCTCTTGGCAAGCCGCCAATATCAGGGGAGATAACAATATAATTACTATTTTTCTGCAATGCATTAATAAAACAATCTGTCGGGTCAAGGTTTTTAACCCCAATCTTAAAAAACCCTTCTGATTGTTTTGAGTGCATATCTACAGTCACAACTTTTTCAATACCGCTAGTTTCAATTATCTTTGCTACCAAACTGGCTGATATCGGGCCATACTCATAAGATGGTCTGTCTTGCCTACCGTAGCCGAAATAGGGTATAACTGCAGTTATACTGTTGCAGCCAGCTCTTTTTGCGGTATCTGCAAGTAATAATAGCTCCATCAGGTGGTCATTTACAGGTCTTTTTGTAGATTGTACTATAATTACGTCCTCACCAGATAAATCCTTATTTACTTGGACTTTTAGCTCTTGATCCGCAAATTTCTTAGTATTTGCAACAATACACTCACATCCAAGTTTGCCTGCTATCTGCTGAGCCAAGGTTGGAAGGCTGTTTCCACCAATGACTATCATAAATTACCTCCATGTGTAATATCCGCAAATTCTTTTGCTTTACATTCGTACGCACCTATTCCAGAGGTTTCAAGTAACGAAACCAGTTAACCCCCTACAATCACCCCGTCGGTAAAGTGACTCACGTATTCCGCTTGCTCTTTTGATGGACCTAGAACATAGTAGCTATCTTTAGTATTAATAACCCAATCACGCATCGGTTCAGATGGAACTCGTAGATATGCAGCTTCCAATTCTGCAAGTGGCACCATTAATGTTTCAGGGGTTTAAGCACCTCTATATTCGGATTTACATCTTTTTTTATTTGATATTTTTACACCTTATTAAAAATTCTTTTATCTTAGCTGGATTTTTAATGCCAGGTCGCGCTTCAACCCCGCTTGCTACATCAACCGCAAACGGCTGTACCTGTTTTATGGCTTCTTCAACATTTGAGTAATTTAATCCACCTGCTAAAATAAGCTTATAGTTTTTGGCAAGCTCCTTAGCCAAATCCCAATTAGCAAGTCTTCCAGTCCCACCAAACAACCCATCTTGCTGTTTCGGGGCATCGAGTAGAATAAACCCATATTCTTGCAATATTGAGCTTGTGGGTAACTCATCTTTAGATGAGGCTTGCAAAGCTAATATGATTCGCTTTTTATCAAGAAATACTGATGGGCTTTGTTTATATATTTGAACCAGATCAAGAAACTCTAAAGCATCCAACATCGTATCTTGTGAATAATCGATCAGAATGCCAACTTTGATAATATGCATCGGCAATTGTGACGTGATTTCTTTCGCTTTTTTGATTGAGACATAACGCGGAGAATTTTTATAAAAATTAAATCCAATAGCCCATGCGCCATTATTCGTAGCAAGTAATGCATCTTCTAAATTAGTGATTCCACAGATTTTAGCTTTCATTACGTAACTCAGATATCAACTTCTGTAGTTCTACTCCAGGATTTTCATGTCTCATCAACATCGAGCCAATTAGAACTCCATCATATCCGATATCCATCATCTCTTGAATTTGCACAGCGTTATCTATGCCACTTTCACATAGAACAAAGCAATCATCTGGAATGTGTTTTATTAAATTCCGAGAAGTATCCAAACTGATTTCTAACGTTTCTAGATTCCGATTATTAATCCCAATAACACGAGGAGAAACCTGCAGAGCTTGTTCCAATTCAAAAGCATCATGCACTTCTATAATCGGTGTAAGGCCTAAATGCAAAGAATAGTCATAAAGTTCTTTTAATAAATCTTTATTCAAGAAGGCCACAATAAGCAATACTGCATTGGCACCACATAAAAGCCCTTGCGCTATTTGTTTTTTGCTTAAAATAAAATCTTTTAATAATATATGCAATTCAGGATGCGCAGCTCTGATATCTTTAATGAAATCTATGCTGCCTTTGAAATAATCAGGCTCAGCTAACACTGAAACAGCAGCAGCGCCTGCGTTAATATAACTTGAGGCAATATCAACATGGTTTAATTGACCTGGATATATTCGACCAAGAGAAGGGCTTGCAAATTTTACCTCGCTAATAATGACAGGTTTTGATGTGGTGGTAAATATCTTGCAGAAATCCAGTGTATTTGGCATTTCTATCAAGCTATCAGGCATTAACTCGACCCTTTTTTTTACATGTGATCTAATTTTTTTTAAAAAATTTACCCTCATTTTAACCCTCTTATTTTATCTAACAACAGGATAGCTTTACCCCGTTCTATTGCAGCTTTAGCAAGCAATACACCCTCTGCAATACTGACAGCTTTTCCAGCAACATATAGTCCTGCTGCAGCGTTCAGAAGCACTATATCTAATTTAGGACCATTAATTTTGCCATGTAACAGGTCACAAATAAGGTTTGCATTTTCAATTGCATCTCCCCCTCTTAGATCAGAGAGTTGCGCTTTATAAAAACCAAAATCATTAGGATTGAGGTCATATTCTTTTATAGATGTACCTTTAAGCTCTATTACATGAGTATTACTGCTTATACTGAGCTCATCCAGGCCATCATCAGAATGCACAACGAGCGCATGATTTACCCTTTGCACTACTAGCACTTCTGCCACTTTTTGCATTAAATCCCTTCGATATACCCCTATAACGCATCTCTTTGGTCGCATAGGATTGAGAAGTGGACCTAGTATATTAAAAATCGTTGGGAACCCAAGTTTTTGACGTAATGCTCCATATTTTTTAAGTTCCTTATTAAACAAAGGAGCCCATAAAAATGTATAATTCGTCTGCTGTAAGCTTTTTAGACTCTCTTCCACAGTCTGGGGTATTTGTATGCCCAGAGCTTGCACAACGTCATGACTTCCAGCATAGCTGGATGCGGCCCGGCCTCCGTGTTTTGCAACAAAAACACCGCAGCTTGCCATAACAATACTTGCGGCCGTGGAGATATTGAACGTGCCCATCCCATCGCCTCCGGTACCAGCAATATCTACAACTCCAAGACTATCTATTATATTTGTTGAATGCTGTCCAAAATATTGCAGCGCACCAAATATTTCGTCAGTTGTTTCTTTTTTAGCTCTGAATAATGCTAAAACAGCAGACTGTTTTTCTGGTTCGTATTGAGCAAATTTAGTAAATAACTCATAAGCTTCTTGCTGAGTTAAATTTTCTAGGTTTAATAGTTTTTGCATCATTTTACCCTCTGCATCTGATATTCTAGTTTTAAAAACAAAGTCTTTTTACATAATTAAGCAAAATTTTATTGTCAGGATGTAACTATTCTTTCAAATGTTTGGCTTTTAGCCGCTGCGAATCGATGAAATGCTTCAAGTGTAAATTTCGTATTTCATGACGTCCCCATGTAAGCATCGTTTTTAATGTGAACCCTTAAGAGAGTCCAATTCCATTTGTTTTAAGCTTAATAGGGAAAGGGCAGACAGGGGTAAGAGGAGGAGGTGTGAACATCCGGTTTCGAAAGATGTCTCTTGTGAGAATCAGTAACAAAGTTAAGATTTAGAGATTTTCTTTTGAAACTTTACTACTACGTAAGTTCCTATAAATGCACCGGCCACTAAGGGGATCAAATACAAAAAATTTCTAGAAAAAGTTACCACACCAAAGGCAATAAGACCATAAATGCCTGATGACACCAAAGCTGACAAAAATGCCCTGCCATTTGCCACAAAAATAATATACGCGGCATAAAGGATGTCAATTAAAATATAGGTTACAAATATAATTACAGCTGTAGTTATATTAAATTCTTCCATAGTGAAAACCCCGTAGACTGTTTTTTTTTGGTTCGTATTCAGCAAATTTAGTAAATAACTCATAAGCTTCTTGCTGAGTTAAATTTTCTAGGTTTAATAGTTTTTGCATCATTTT
>RGXB01000038.1 GCA_010029555.1 bacterium | reverse complement strand
ACAGCGATTGTCGATGAGCTGATCGATCTATATCCTAACGTAAGCTTTGAGGAGAAGATCCAGATCGTTGAGTCTTTAGGGTACTTGGGTGGGGATAAAACGGTAAGATTCCTTTTGAAAAAATTGGAGGAACCCTCAAGGCTAATACAAATTGCTGCTGCCTCTTCACTAATCCAGTCCCTTTACCACTAATCTAGAGAGAAAAAACCTAGTGTCTGTTTGTTACCTGATTATTGACCACAAGGGGATCCACCCCGGAGTAGAGCAGTTATTTAGTCATTTAAAGACTAAGTCTAGGTGGTGCTACCTCGCAATTTTGCCCGATAAAAAGTGCACGGCATTTGTTTTTTCAATTGAGAAAGAGGCGTACGAAAACAGCTCTTTTGAGGCGGTGCACTCTTTCTATTCCAAAAAAGCGCTCCTCGAGGCATTAGCCCTTTTTTTGAAGGGTAAAAAGGTCTTTGTGGATGAGGATATTGTCCCTTTTAAAAAAATTGAAGAGCTCAAAGCCCTTTCTATTGATGTCCATAGCGCCGAGGTTTACAGGCAACAAATCTACTCCTTGAGCCCCTCGATGGTGACATCGCATCAACAGGCCAATAGCAATATAGAACAGATCATGAAAAATTTCGCAGTTTGGTTTGCGAAAGAGCCTCTTTTAACAGAAAAAAATATTGTCGACTGGCTTTTAAAAGAGATTGAAAGGCGGGGGATGGAGACTATCTCCCATCCGATTGTGGCTTACAAGGAAAATAGCGCTTTGCCCCACTACCATTTAGAGGGGGAGGGGGCTTCTATACTTGGGGAGGGACCTCTATTAATAGACCTATGGGCGAGACTCAAAGAACCAAATGCCATTTATGCGGACAGAACTTTTTTATTCATGGTCAATCGCGAACCTAACCTAGAGGAGAAAGAGGCCTTTTCAGCAGTTTTGACGGCTCAAAAAAAAGCGTTTCAAGCTATCGGAGCTCAAAGTAAGGGCTCTTATGTGGATGCAGTTGCAAGGGCTGTTTTAGAGGAAAAAGGGTATAAAGAGAATATTCTTCACCGCCTTGGACACTCGATCGATAGGAGCTTGCACGGGCTATCTATGCATTTTGATAGCGTCGAGGAGCCAGACGAAAGAGTGCCGGTCAAGAACATGGTAGCCAGTATTGAACCGGCTGTATATATTCCAAAAAAATTCGGGGTTAGGCTCGAGTCTAACATTTTTATTGATGAAAACCTGCAACCCCAATGGACAAATCCTCTCCAAGAGGGCTGGATTCTTTTAATACACTAAACAAAATCCAAACCCTAGCTATTTGAACGATTTTCTTTCTCAAGTTTTTTACGTAAAATACCGTTATAAATCCCTTCACGAACGGTATGCTCTCTCCAGAAATTCCATGAGCCTGGCCAATAAAATTTTGTGAAAAAATAGGGGATGCTCGCCGAACTCTTTTTTCCTGCTATTTTATTTTTCAACACCTTCAAAAAGCCTATACTCGAGATTAACAAGGTCAAGGGATTTTGCAAAAAACACAATGCATCCAAAAGGGTCACATGGTGAGTAAGTTTTTTGATTTTAAAAGAGTTTTTAAAGAAGCTGCTGGATCCTAGGGTATGCACAGTGATTCGGGATAGGAGTTTTTCAAAACCGCTTTTTTGCAAATGGTGGAGCGCTCTTTCAATGATTACTCCCCCTTCCGAATGGCCTATCAGAAGAATTTTTTTCGACCCCCCCTCTAAAGAGATAAGTTTTTTAGAGAGCTCGTACGTCGACTCTGAAGGATACCCGATTTTAGCCTGAAAAATTCTAAAATGGTCGGAAATAAACCCAGAGGTAGGGTTAACAAGATGCTCGATATGGTGGGGAAAATGGCTAAAGGGGGCAGTGATCTCCAAAGCTACATTCACGGTATTATTGATCCCGTTGATAAAGATGGAGTGACAAGGTGCATCAAAATCTTCATGCACTGGAGCAAAATAGGGTAAAACGGTATCCATAAGGGGCTTTTGTGGCTTAAGTTTCTGCTAAAACAAACCGCATATAGTTCGTAAAATAGGTGGCTGCTCGAATGCTATGCTCTTTAAGTGGGTGATTAGAGTGGGGAGCGTGAAAATATGTGGGGCAGTAGTTCCCTATTTTAAAGGGTTTTCTTATCCCTTCAAGTTTGTTTTTAAGAAGATTTGCTGAAGCCCAGATATATCTGAAGATCAAAGAGGGGTTTAAAACAATCGATATAGGGTCAAAAATCGAGACATGATTTTCAATTTTTTCGGCATAACGCTTATCAAAAAAGAAGGGGGCTCCAAAACTAAGAATGTGTAATTTGGGGTACAGTTTCATAAACACGTCGTTGGAGAGGTGATGTAAAGCTTGTCGAGTGATTAGACAGCCCTCGCTATGGCAGACGATCTTTATATCTTCGATATCTTCGGGAAGGTTCTCAAGAGTCTCTTTGAGCTTAACCGATGCCGGGCTTTGCCCCCCCAACCAGAGTTTTACACATCTAAAAAAATCTTTTACTAATCCGTTGGTGAGATTGGCGATAGAATAGGTATGCCGTTTGGTGTTTTTTGAGGTTTGGCTATGTACGCATTCAATATCCATACAGCTCTGGCGCACACCATTTACATAGATGAGAGCGCTCTTTGTCCCCTCTTTACCGGAAGAAAATTTACATGCAGCAGGTTCGACTCCATAGGAGACCTCCTCGCAAAAAGAGTAGAGATTATAAAGTGGGCCACCGGATGGCGGGGTACTATTTGGTAGTGGTTGCACTAGCATGAAAGATACCTCTTCTTTTAGATCTGGGATCTATGAGTTAGACAATAGTATAAAATTATAAAAGAATAACTCCAAACATTAAATAAATTAGTATCTTATTTTTTCTAGTAAAACATTTTTTAGTACACTTTTTTTACCTGTTGCTCTAGTCTATTTTGGTTTATGAAAGTGCAAAATCACCAACCCATCCCCATCTGGGGAGGAATCGCATTAGTAGCGGGCACCTGTATCGGCGGGGGGATGTTAGCCCTTCCGGTTGAGACGGCTGAGGCCGGGCTTTTGCCGGCATTTCTGGGTCTTTTTTTGGCCTGGATCTACATGCTTTTGACAGGTCTTTTATTAGTGGAGGCCACTTTATGGGTAAAAAAACCCCATCCTCACCTCGTGAGCCTGTCCAGTCAGTTTCTAGGGTCCGGGGGGCGGTATTTATCCATCCTTTTGGTCCTATTTATGGGTCTGGGCTCCTTGGTTGCCTATGTAACGGCAGGGGCACCTCTAATCGGTAAATTTTTAAAATATTCTTTTGGCTTTTTGGTTTCGCCGGGTACCTCTCTTTTGGTTTTTTCCCTCTTATTTGGAGCCATTTTTCTACTTAAGGAAAACAAAGTCTCTAAATTAAATCACTACCTGGTTATAGGGCTGATTTTAAGTTTTGCTCTTATTTTGGGGATAGGGGGGAGTTCTTTCACATCTTTACCCCTAAAAGCAGACTTTTCAAAAATTCCTTTAACTCTTCCTTTAATATTGACCACATTTAGTTACCAAATTATGGTTCCTAGCCTTGTGGAACTTTTGCATAGAGACAGGCGTTCCCTGTTTAAAGCGGTTTTTTTAGGTTCATTGGTCCCGTTGTTAGTTTATCTTGCCTATGAGACGGTGGTTCTAGGAATTGTCCCTTATGAGGGGGAAATGGGGCTTAAATATGCGCTTAGCAAGGGATTATCCTCCACAGAGGTCTTGTATTTTCACACAAAGTCCAGCCTTTTAGCGCCCGTTGTGGATACTTTTGCGTTCCTTTCCCTCGGCACCTCTTTTATCGGTATCGGTTTTGGTCTGGTGGGGTTTTTAAGAGATCTGTTCTCTTTGAAAGAAACGAAGCATACGCTTTTTGGGATTACCTTTTTGATCCTCTCTTTGACCCTGTTTTTGTGTTATTCAATACCCAATGCTTTTCTTACAGCGCTAGATTTAACCGGGGGTTACGGCGATACCTGGTTAAGCGGTCTCATTCCGATCAGTATGTGCTGGGTGGGTAGGTATGTTCAAGGGATTCGGGAGGGTTCGCCCGCTTTGATGAAAAAATGGGTTCTCATTCTCTTAGGTTCTTTTTCGTTTTATGTAATCTACATCCAAAGTTTGAAGCTTGTTCAGGGGTGAAAAGGGGGTTTATACCCCCCCCAGTGGAACAATAGCGCGTTTAATTGGTTAATTCAATCTGGCTAAAGCCTCTTGTATTTTTTCGGGGTAGTTTTGGGCTGAGATAAAATCGAGAAGTGACATTCTTACGCGCACCGTTTGCATCGAACGTTTGCGGTAATCGTTTGTTAGGCGACCAAAAAGCAATGGAAAACACTCCCCAACATCTTTAGAATCTACAAAAAGGGGGCTTCCCCATGCTAAGTTTTCGATGTTTGGATAGGCGCTTGAGCTTTTTGAGAAGGGTTCTATATCTACTTTAATTCTAGGACGATCTTTATGATTTTCTATCGCTTTTAGAGCATAGAACTGCAAAGCGGGAAGGTGGTATTTCTGGATGGTGCTCTCAAAAAAGGGCCAATCGGGTTGGCTTATCATCCTATTCTTCAGAACCAAGGTTTTTTCCCGAACTTTATAGAGAATCTGTTGGAAAATTTTTTGGCAGAACGGGGTTAAAGGTGAATTAGCATCAAGCTCTTTTACCGATAAGTCCGAAGAGTAGAGAATTTTCTTCAGCCTCGATTCCTCTTTACTGCGGGCACGGAGTTCTGGGATCATAGGATATATGATTCGTCGGTACAAGCTGCTAGTTAATAAGGCATTCCCTGCTAGAACAAGCGGAGCTAGACGGGGAGATGACCGCATGATTCGTACTGCATTGAGTGTTGAGAGCACAAAAAGAGACAGGGAACTAAAATAAAACAATGCTAACTTTTTGATCCGATCCATTCTGCAAGAGTGTAACAGATCCCGGTACGCGGCTTCACTCGAATCTAAGTTTGTAAGAAATTGAATATCCATAATTACCCTTTTTTTCAAAATTTTTTAAGATACTAACAAGAAAGGGAAAAATTAAAAAGACCTGAAACTATTCAGGTCTTTTTTTAAAGGTCACGGGGGATAAATCAAATCGGAGTATCTACAGAAGAGCGTAGAGATGATCCACAAATTTTTCTATGGATTGATGATTTTCTACACATAGGTGAATAAGGGAAACAAACTCTTTGTACGTAACGATGCTTTTGCCTTGCGATGTTGTTGAGACAATTAGGGGGCGGTCATCTCGTGTTATCGCATGTTCTTCATACTTGAGATTGGCAAATTTGAGCCCATCAGCCAAATTGGGAGGAATTTCGTGCCAATTTTTTGTTTCTACTGCTTTTGGTTCTAAAGCACCTGGGTCAATCAAAGATGCATCCAACATTCTGTTTTGACAAACTTTTAAAACATCTGGCAAGAAATCTGTCATCAGAAATTTATACAGATCCGCTTCCATCTCATTTTTTGTGGAATTATGGCAGTAAAATACTGGATCTTTAACCGAAACATCCTGGGGCTTGACAAAGAGGGGCTTCAGGCCTAGATAAGATTCGCGGGCCGCCTCAAGATCCTCCTCTTTTTGAATATCGAATGCTTGGCTTGGATAGACTCGTAAGGGTCGTGTATACCAGGGGTTTAGTAAGTCAAGAATCGATTTATACTCAGGGATACTCATATCGGGTTCTATGCGATTGTAAACCTTAGACAGAATGTGCATTTTTTTTCTGTTTTTGGTGATCTGACACTCCACCCAGTCATTATACTTGGGAAAAAGAGTGGTAACAAATTTTTCAAAAAGATAGATGCCTGTCACCAAAGCGATCGTTGTGGAGATATATCTGCATAAAATAGGGGCGGTTCGTCGAAAATGGCCGGCAAGAGGAGCGGTAAATGAAAGGTAGGAAAAGGTTTTGCAGACACCCCAAAGAGACATCAAAGCGACCTGTTTGACTTTTAAATTTGTCAATTCAGCCCCAAGGTCACGAACCTGCGCGATTTTGGCGAGGGTTTTATCGGGGGAGTAAGGTCTATAAGGGGAGGAGTCGTTTGAGTGGACTGGTGAAGAAGCGGGTGAGAACATTCTTTACCTCATTTGGTTTAGAGAAACATTTTAACTCACCCAGATATATTAACAAATAATACAAATTTCTTTACTGCTGAAAGAAATGATAGAAAAACCTTTAGTCCTTAAACTTTAATCTGTTTGTCTACTACAGTTAAAAGATAATTTGTAAACTCATCGAGATTCAGGTTTTTAGTATGGGCCTCCTTAATTAGTGACTCTAATTGTCCAAATGTAAAATAAAATTTTTTATTCTGTTGAACACAGAGAAGCAGTGGTGCATTTTCTAAAATTTTTGCTTGGTTGTCCTCGATTTTGATGGGATACAGCCCTTGAGGCCCACTGAAATTTTTTAGATCTTCTAGGGTCAGCTGCTCCAAAGGGGAGTTTAGGGGAATCTCTTTGTTTATTTTCTTTCTTAAAAGCCGTGCGAAAACATGAACATCTTCAGTTAAGGAGGATTTTAAATAATTTGTTACATTTGCCTGAGCAAGCAGCGCCTCGCTAAAATCCTCCTTTTGGAAATCGGCTAGCGTATTGAGTTGCTTATACTTGTCATAGGTCGCTGTAAATTCTTTGGTCGTAAGCTCATCCAGGCGAGCCTTGATGACAGTATCCTCAACAATAAGCTTGGGGCTGTGCCAAAAAGTGGATCCTAGTACTTTCGTTTCAGCAGGCGGCATGTACCCTTCGGGGAGAGTTGGGGTATAGAGACTCGAAAGCATTTTAATCCAAGTTCTGTTTGCCAAGATCCTGGACTCGATCACACCCTGATAGAAAGCCACTCTTTCAATCAGGTAGTTGGAAACAAGTGTGGGGACCAGCAAAAATAGAGTCGCCTTTAATAGGGGCATGTTTTGGGTTTTTTTAAAGGAGAAGGTGGCCACCAAGAGCGGGAAAAGGTGTTTAAAAACAAGTAAAGAGATATTTTGGATTTCTAGTTGAAGGTTAGTAGTCTTCAATGAATTTAGAGTTCTTGATACGTCGTAATACTGGCAGGGTTTACCCTCGACATCTAGGGAGGGGGGGGCGTGCCTATATTCCTGGGGGGGAAAGGTTACTAATGCTAATTCCATATTAATTTTAGGGGTTAGTTATTCATCCAAGATAATAATGAAATTTGAATTAATTTATCTATTTCTCTTCTATTAAATTAGTTTGGATACAAACGATTTTTTTTAAAACGTGCTTCAAAAGAGATTCCAGTCCATTGAGTCGTGTGAGGGACAAAGAGGCGAAAAACCCTAGCGAGGTTAGAATTTTGGGCCTGTAAGATAAAGCCTGCGAAGGGGTGAGGTTGTCGTACAGATAAACTACAAGAGCTGCAAGACCTTTGGAGATAAGAGCATCGGAATCGACGTGCAGTTTCAGCCTGCCCTCAGTGAGTTCAACCAAACAGTACATGAGACTTTGGCATCCTACAACCTTATTCTCCTGCACCTTTTCATGTTGGGGGAAAGGGGGGAGCTGGCGCCCCATGAGCATGATTTTTTCATAAAAGATCTCACTTGTAAGAGACGAAAAACTCTCTAAAAGGGTCTGTTCTTTTTGGGTCATATCCATCGCCTTCAAGTATACCTAATTTAGAGGATTCCACCTAGAAATTTAAAAAGAACAAAAGGGGAAAAGCGAAACGTGGTATAAATTAATTCAATATGGGAAAATGGGGAGAAAGAAGAGGAGTTCGATTCATTTTTTTAAAAAGAAACTGCATCCTCCATTTGAAATCATTTGTATATTTTCCCGAAAACAGCTTAAACTCAACCCCAGTAAAACTGAGGAGATATGTCCGGAAAAGAGGAATTCATCGAGATTGAAGGGAAGATAATAGATGTTCTTCCTAACGCAACGTTCAAAGTTAAAGTTGATGGCTATGAGGATATGTATGTCACAGCTACGCCATCCGGAAAAATCCGTTTACGCAACATCCGTTTAACAAGGGGCGACCAGGTCAAACTTGAAATGAGTCCTTATGACATGAACCGGGCCCGTATCACCTACCGGATCCGCTAAATTGGAAATTCTTAAGGGTCAAATTATTGGCTTGCTTTTATAACGCAAACCCAATATGCTCTTAAGCATTCATTTTTTTGAGTGTCGCCCGGGTAGCTTAGTGGTATAGCACACGCATGGTAAGCGTGAGGTCGAAGGTTCGATTCCTTTCCCGGGCAAAAAAAATACAAACTAAATCGCCTCGATTAAAAAACTCGAAGGAGAGACAAATGGCAAAAGAGAGTTTTCAGCGTACGAAACCTCACGTAAATATCGGTACCATCGGACACGTTGACCATGGTAAAACAACTTTGACAGCTGCTATTACAAAAAACCAAGCAGACAAGAAGCTTGCGCAATTTAAAGCTTACGATCAAATCGACAAAGCTCCTGAGGAAAAAGCGCGTGGTATCACAATCAACGCAACACACGTTGAGTATGAAACTGTAACGCGTCACTACGCTCACGTTGACTGCCCTGGTCACGCTGACTACGTAAAAAACATGATCACAGGTGCGGCTCAAATGGACGGAGCGATCCTCGTTGTTGCTGCAACAGATGGTCCAATGCCACAAACACGCGAGCACATTCTTTTGGCTCGCC
>RGXB01000037.1 GCA_010029555.1 bacterium | reverse complement strand
ATATGGACCCTCGAATCTCCCATAAAATCACCCTCTTTGAATACAATTTCCAGGTCATCGATCAGGGGATGATTGTCCGGATATGGACCCTCGAATCTCCCATAAAATCACCCTCTTTGAATACAATTTCCAGATTTTTAATCCGGATGGAATCGTTGGCAACCGGCCTTTTTTTCAACACCTCTTCCATCATTTCTACCAGGGTGTCTCCATACTCTGTCGGAAGTTCTAGATCAAACTGTTGATTGACCTTTAAAATTTCCGAAAACGGATCGAATGAGCGGTCTACCATCACATGCCCCGAAGCGCCCAGCTCTTTTTCGGACAAAAACATCGCCTGCAAAATCTCATCCAAGTGGACGACCCCAATCGATAGGCCAGTGGGATCGACAACCACCGCCAAAGGCTGCCCGTTTTTCCTGAATTGCTCGATCACCTTAAATACCGACTCCACCTCCGGAACAAACCAGGCATCCTGCATATAAAGATCGCACCTTGCCTCATCATTCGCCTTTAAAAGGTTTCGAGTGCTGATGATCCCCACAATTGTGTGCCTTTGGTGATAGTAGACCGGTAAATGCTCAATATTTTTGTCACGGATCAATCGTTTGATGTCTTTGATTAGGGACTTCATGACCCCAATCGATTTGGTGGAGATGATCCCCACCGGCACTAGAATTAAAGATATCAAAAGACTTATTCGTGATAAAAATATTGAACACTTGCCCGTTTATTACCATCAACGCAACTCGATTGTCGGAATAGTTAGTACCCGCAATCTTCTTAAATCGCACGACGATAGCCGTTGTGATCTATTCATGCAAGATGGCTGGTTTGTGTCAGAGAACGAGTCGGTTTTTAAGGTGATAGAGGGGTTTCGAAAAAACGGTCAACCTCTAGCTATAGTGGTAGGAAGTACCGGGACGTCTGTTGGGGTAATCCATTTGGATCAGATTTTACAAGCGATGTTTTTGTCGGAGAAAGAGTTAGGATCACTAGGACATATTCTTATCGATCGCTCATTTGATCCCTACACAGAGGTTTCTAAAATTAACCATGAGTTTGATTTGGATCTCCCTTTAGAATATGGGGATACTCTTATAGAGATGATGGAAGAAATTCTAAAGCATCATCCGCATAAAAATGAAACGGTAAGAATAAAAAATCTTGAACTTTCCTTCAAGGAGGGGGATTTACTCGATGATTCTAGAGTGCACATCCGCACAATTCTTCCTTAATCAATGTCGCAGCCTGAAACATCTCCTCAAAAGTATTTTTACGGCTAACAGAAAAACGTAGACTCGAGCGGGCCCGATTTCTATCTAAACCCATTTCTAGCAAAACCCGTGATGGTTCAATGGAGCCGCTCGAACAGGCAGATCCCATGGAGGCCATAACCCCTTTTTGATCCAAACGGATCATTAGGCTCTCTGCATCGAAAGAGTCAAATGCGATGTTGAAGGTATTGGATATAGTTTTTTTAGACCCGTTCAAACGCCCGAAAGGGAGTAGCTCTTGTAAGAGACTATTCTTAAGGCTCTCCATATAGAGGAAGTGGGAGGGCTCAATCAGTTCAAGAGCCTTAGTCAATCCAAAGATTGCCGCTACATTTTCGGTTCCTGCCCGGTGATGCATCTCCTGATGACCCCCCAAAAGTAACGGCTTGAAGGGGAGGTTTTTCCTGCAAAAAAGGAGCCCTGCACCCAGGGGGCCATGAAATTTATGTGCCGAGAGGGCAAAGGCGCTGACTCCTCTAAAAACACAGAAAGGGGCTTTGCCGATATGTGCAGTTGCGTCAATGATCAGGGGGATGTTCTTATGGTAGAGAAACTCACTAATTCCCTCTAGATCCAGCATAGCCCCCGTTTCGCTATAAACACTGGAGAGAACCACAAGCTCTACTTGGGGATGGAGGGCTTTTTCCAGGGACTCCAGGGAGGGAGCACCCTCTTCTTTTACGATAATAGTATCGACTTGAACCCCATGTGAGGGGAGCTCTTTTAGATGGGCGTCGATGGCGTTATGTTCGATCCTGGTAGATAAAATTCTTTTTATCCCCTTAGCTTTGATATGACCTAAAAGGATGGTCGATAAAGACTCCGTACTCGAAGAGGTAAAATAGAGCTCGTTTGGAGATACTTGAAAAATAGCCGCTATTCTGTCCCTGCAATTTAAAATAATTTCTTTTGCTCTCTTACCTTGTCGGTGTATAGAAGAGGGGTTTAACGGGCCCATCGAATAGATTTGGCGCATCGCCTCTTCAACAAGAGAGTCCAGCGGGGTTGTGGCATTATTATCCAAGTAGATCATAGCGTACCTATTTTAGGGTTATGTACACTTAAAGACAAAAAAAATAACCGGGGACCCCCTTTTATTTTCTGCAAAAAAACCAAAAGAGATTGTGAATTAAAAAATATAAAAAAAATTTCCACCTGCTATATTGTAGTTAATTTTTCAAATAAAGGTTAAAAATGAAAAAGTTTTTTTTACTTTTGGTAACCGCTACTCTCTTTGGAGATATTTGCATCGACTCGACTCTATTTCGTCTTCCTCAATGGGAACAGGCCCTTAAAGAGATCACTCATCCCAATTTTTTTGCTGAAGGTGTCACTTTCCGATCTTTTAGAGACCCTCAGTCGCTAACCATAGTCTACCTAGCTGCAACGAATGGAACTATTTCTCCCCAGGAGTTGGCCGCCTACCCTCTTTTTTCTAAAAAGCATACCCTTGAAGAGGAGATTTTAACAGAGAAGGGGTGCATCCTATTTTTTAAAAAAGACCCACAAAAATGCTCTTGCAACTGTTGCAATCCCAACCCGATTACTGTAAGAATCGATTACCTTCCTCAAAGGACCGCTCTTGCTGTTGTGCTCCATCGATTGGAACAAAAAGAGGCGGTAAGAAATATTTTGGGATATCTCGAAATTGAAAACCATTTAAGTTAAAAATATCTTTTAATTTAACCCGAGATTTCTTTAAAATATTTTTGTGAAATCTTGGGTTATTCTTTTTTTCTTTAGCTCACTGTTCGGAAAGATGGATGTGGGGGGAGTGTGTTTGGAAACCTGTCTTGAGCCCACCTTGTGGAAAAAAAATACAAGGGGGTCTGCCTATGTATTTGAAAAAAATTGGTCCCTTTTAGTGATGCGTAGGCTTGAGAATAGAGAAGAGGGGAAGAGGGTGCTAGAAAAACTGGAAAAAAATTTGGCTCCTCTCAAGTTTGCTAAGGTGAAAATGTCCACAGGCAAACTTTTACATGTCGGAAGCTATACCGATCCTTTTTTGTTTCCCTGGATTTTTGTTGCAAGAGTGATTGAATCCAAAAAAAAGCTTGTGCTGGCTTTGGCTCTTTTTCATGAAGAAAAAACAAGGCTCGATTTTTTCAGCCTTTTAGATCACCTGGAGATTCTGTCGGTGTAGTGATATTCAGCACAATCGCCGTAATATTATCACGCCCCCCTCGATTCAAAGCGGCATTTATTAATGCGTGTGTGGCCTGTTTGGCATCGCTATTTTTTAATAAAAGGAGCTCCATCTCTTTGGTGGTGACATAATCGGTCAAACCATCTGAACAGACGATAAAGCGGTCAAGGGGGCAAATCTCGTCAGAGTGGATACGAGCTTCACACTCCACAGTTGTTCCGATCGCTTGAGTAAGGTACCTTCTACGTATTTCACCCAGTTGATCCTCGTCGACACTCACCTCATTAGCATGATCATTTGTCATAAGTGTAAGCACTCCGTTCCGATAGCGGTAGATACGGCTGTCCCCAACATGAAAGGCGGTAAATTGGTTTTGACGGATCCAGAGGGAGGCGATGGTAGTGCCCATCCCTTTCTGCTCTGGACTTTTTAAAGAGGTTTCGTAGATGTGTTGCGAGGTCTCTTTAATGATGGAGCGTATGGTGTTTTTCACCTCCTCCTGTTCCCCTTTCAGGGCAAGACGAACATGATCAATTTTATGAGCTATGGTCTCGACAGCCATGCGTGAAGCGACCTCCCCAGCATTATGCCCACCTAGGCCATCGGCTACAATGAACAAATCCTGGAAGATAGCAAAATAATCCTCATTATTTTGCCTAAACAATCCTTTATCAGAGTGTCCAAAAGCGTTGAGATCGAAGCTTGCATCCATCATAAAGCTCAGATTAGAGGTCATCATTTTATTTTGTAAAGATCTTTTTTTAAAAATCTTTTGTAAAGATGGAAATTTTGGAAGAATTCCTAGCAGACTACTCCATGTTCATCTGCTCTTAATTGTTCCTTTAACCTATGAAGAGTACCTGAACAAAAGTAAGGGTATTCATCAAGGAGTGGTAAGTAATCGAGGCTACAAGGGAGCGTTGCCTCTCATAAGCAAATCCTAGATACATTGATGAAATAAAGGTTGAGGCGAGAACAATAATTTTTCCTGCTACTGTATCAATCGTAAAGAAATGGCAACTCGCAAAAAAAACGGAGGTGAGAAAAATAGCCCAAAAAGGGGAAAAAGTATTTTTCAACCAGGTTTGGATATTAGCGCGGTACAAAAACTCCTCGAAAGCAGGGACCAAAACACAGATAAGTAAAAAGATAAACAGGAGCAAAGGGATGTTATCTCTAATTTGGCTAATCATATCGACAATATACTGTCTCGGAACCTCCATCTGAAAATAGTAAGACAATATTATCTCGAGCGCATTCCCCACAAAAGAGAGCAAAGGGAGAGAGACGATGAAGAGGGTAAAACCCATAAGAACATCCCAAAGTAAAGAGGTTTTAGGCAACGTCTTTTGATCTTTTAATAAGGAGAGGAATTGCTCTTTATGTCCTAGGGCAAAATACATTAATAACACTATGAATGGTGCATACCAGGGGATTAAAGGGACCGAAAACATATAGCATAAGATAGTAATAAGGGTAAGGATACCCCCCCAAACCGGATAGAGTCGATTTTGATAGGTGATTTTTAAGAGGCTGAACAGATTTTTTTTGTAGCCTGCCCAATGGGTAAAAACAATAAGTAAAAAAAGAAAGAGCCCCTGGGCTAGATAATTTGCTTCGTCCATGATTTTGTCCTACTTATATTTTGCTACAAGGATATATTCTTCGATCCGCTCAGCCAAAGCGTTACAAAAATCTGTATGCGCTATCCCCAAAGGGAGGACGGAAAATGAGGCTGAGCCCCAGGTATTGGTTCTATAATCAATTAAAGACAATGAGCCTAGAATATCTGTCTTTTTCTCAAATAACTCCTGAAGAATGATACGGGGGGTTTTACCTTTTATATCTATGATTCTTACCCGAATCGCCATGTCAAGCTTTTCGGTCAAAGAGAGCGTCTCAGAGGCTTTTTTGAGGTCATGTTTGATTAATTCCATGAAAACGACGTATTCGGATTGCAAGGGGAGATTATGCAGAACTTCCAAATTCTGCAGAAAGGGTTTGTAATTTCTATCCTGGGATAGAAGGTAATTTACTAAAGGGTAATCCTGTACGAGATAGAGCTGGCGAGACTGCATGATTTTTTGTTGAATTTGCGTTGAAAATTCTTCTGAAAGACTCCATGGAAGATCACTCATAGAAGAATCAAAAACGCCCAGCAAACAGACAATAGGTTTTTTTCGCCCGTCATCGTGGTAAGCAGTTTGATCTTGAAAATGCATTTGTGAGCAGCTCAGTAAAAAAAGGGGGGTGACTCCTCTTAGGAAAAGGTAAAAATATCGCCAGACCAAAAACATATTTTTTACAATAACCGCTTGATAAAAATGTTTCCAACAAATTCCTCTTGTAACAGGATTTTAAGGCGAGGAAATGAGGCTAATGAGGAAAATGGGTCCTGGCAATCAAAAGGGTGTTATGCTCAAGAATAAAGGGGTTTTCAGCTGTGGTTAAAAGAATTTCCCATTCCCCGTTATCCAGGGCTGGAAGCGAGATCTCGATAGGATCTTTCCAGCTATTTACAGCAACGAAAATAGATCCACTATCATCTGTTTTGGTAATCACGAATAGGTGGTCATTATGTTGCAGTCCTAGTTCATCAGGATTCTGCCCACTAAATTGCACCAGGGCTAAGGGATTCGATAGGGGTGTTGTTTTGTAGATATGGATTAGTTTTTTGGTAAAATCTACAAAACTTGGATAGATTTGTCGGTTCCATTCAAGGTAGCTAATACGGTTGTCTTGATTGAAGGGATTGTTATTTCCGTAATGAGTGCTCAAAAATTCGTCGCCAGCATTCATAAGAATAGGACCGGTAAAACAAAAAAGCATGGCGTAGAGGGTCTGGGCTCGTCGGATCCTTTTTGAAAGAATTGCTTCATTTTTGGTCTCCCCCTCAAAACCACAGTTAGAGCTAAAGTTTCCGTTGTGCCCATCCCGATTTTTGTAGCCATTCAAGAGGTTATGTTTTGTCTCGTAACTCACAAGATCATAAAGGGTGAATCCATCATGGCAGCTGATCATTTTTACTGCATTGGGGCTGTGGAATCTTTCAAAAATCAATGGGATTTGCCCCTCATCCATTTTGGCAAATCTGCGGATCGTATCCCGAATCTGATCATCCCAAACAAGACCATTCTTTGTTGGGAAATCTTTTAAACGGTATCCTGCAGTATCCCAAGGTTCGTAAAATATTTTGATCTTCTTTTTGAAGAGATTTTCCAACTGGTGGATAAAGGGGGGGTCAGCGAGAATTCTTCCATCCTCATCCCGACAAAGAGCTAGCCCCAAATCGAAACGGATTCCATCTATATGGAATATCTGGACAAATCTTTTGACCGCTTCAAGTAAAAGTAAAGTCATGATCGGATGATGAACGTTAAGGGTATTTCCACAGCCAGTGGCGTCATAGTTTTTTAGATAAAAATTCTCGCAAAAGGGGAATAGGGTGCTCTCCATAGAGTCGGTATGGTTAAAAACTAGATCTAAATAGACCTCAATCCCTTTTTTATGCGCTTGCTCTACAAGCATTTTAAGACTTTTTACAGGGTCTCTATCTTGAGATAAATGAGGGGCTAGAGCCATAAAGTGGCGGGGCATGTATCCCCACAGTTGTGAGGGATGAAAAAGTGTTACTGGGAGAAGCTCTATTGCGTCAATTCCAAGCCATTGAAGATAGTCGAGCTTTTCAATAACACCTTCAAAGGTTCCGGGTGCCCGTACATTAGCGGAAGCATCCTTGGTAAAAGAGCGGACACACAGTTCATAGATTACGAGATTGTGCGTTGAATGAGAGGGGCGGCTCGAAAAAAAATGGAAAGGCTCCTCCACTTTATAAAGACTTTTCGTCCCTGTAGGATCGGTAAAGGGGGCAAAAGGATCTAAAAGATCACAAAAAAAATCTCCCCCCTTAAGAATGTTGTACACATAATGAAACGGGGGGGTCAACTCTTCAAAAAAGAGGGTGTAGGTGTTCGGACGCACAGGCGCTTTTTCCATCGGATATTCGACATCATTTAGGGTAAGGGTAATCTGCTCAATATTTTCTGCGTAGACTAAGAAACGGAAGCCGCCCGCCTCCGGTATCACCCCATACCCACAATGGTCTTGAAAATCTTGTTGCATCCTTAAATCTCTATTAATCAAAATCATTAGTTTTTTGCTAGGATAAAAAAAAGATTTTTGATAATAAAAAAATTAGGTTATTGAATTGTTTATAAGAGTCAATTGTTGCAAAATTGACGGTTTGAGCTATAGTCTCTGTATCCCAATCTCTTAAGGAGGACGACAGACATGTCTTTGGAAAACGCTACTGCAAATCTTAAGGAGTTCGGAAAAGAACTGAACCTCGAGGGGCTCGCTTTTGATGAAAACCACACCTGCATTCTTGGCATAGACAATGTTTTTTCATTACACTTAACGTATGAACCAAACTCTCAACGCCTATATCTTTACGCTCCGATACTGGATGGACTTCCCAAAGATAAAGAGACCCTTTGTCTACTATACGAAGTACTTCTTGAGGGCTCGATGCTGGGTGGACAAATGGCAGGTGGCGGCGTTGGTGTTGCCGTAAAAGAAGAGCTCATCTTAATGCACGCTGTAATTGAAATGGTAGCTGCCGACACATCTAGTTTGAGAAGATTTGCTCCAGTTTTTGTAGAAGCTGTAGAAAAATGGCGAGATATCGCAAAAAGAATTTGCGAAGGTCGCTACGATGAGAAAAAAGAGCGAGAGGCTCTAAGACCCTATCATCAAGGACCAGGAGCTTCAAATCAGCCCTCACCAGGTCAAGGACCCCAGGGTAAGCCGGGAGATCTCTTTAAAAGAGTCTAATACCTGTTTTTTTTCTTCTAATAACAAAATGGTTCAGTTAAATAGCTGAACCATTTTGATTTAAAAAATTACTCTAAACAACGCAAATGGTATTGCTGGTGTTGGGATGGTCACAATCACCCCCACCCCTTTTTTTTGCTACTTTTTTCTTGGCTTCTTTTTTACTTTCGTCGTTAACAGTCTTTTTTTTCATAAATATCTACTGGTTTTATATTGCTTTTAATTACTACTAGCCGATTAAATCATCTATTAATATTTTTAATAATTGGGGCTTAGTAAGATCGATTCTTGTTAGACTTTAGAAGAACAGGATCCGTTTATAGGAGTATAAAAGCTTTATGCAAATAAACTTAGGGTCTGCGTCACTTTTTTTGCTACAACTGATTATTTAAGAAAAACTTTTTAGCCTAAGGAGACAATTTTTCGTTGTATTTGCCCCATGTGAAACATAAGATCCTGACTTTGCTTCTCTAGACCTTTAGTAACCTGGCGGATACTTGACATCACTGTGGAGTGGTCCTTATCAAAGTATTTTCCGATCTTCAGGTAGGGCATTTTTAGTAGAGAACGGAGAAGATACATCGAGATTTGGCGTGGAAGAACCGATTCCCTTGCCTGAGATTTATTTAAAAGATCATCGGGTTGAATCCCAAACGATTGTGAAACAATATCGAGAATTTTCTCTGCGTTTAAAACCTCTTTTGTCTCTTGGACAATCAGCTGATCGATAATTTTTTTAATATCCTGCTTGGATTTTTTTTGGTTATGGGCCAAAGAGAGCGATTGGACGACTTTTTCTATCGATTTAGGGGTTTTCATCTCCAAGATGACTTTGTCTATGAACTCTGAGTCGAGTTGCAATTTGAAACGTTGCATTTTAAGCTTGAGGACCTGGTAAAGCTCCTCTTGCGTTTGGAGCCGCTCCACAGACAAGACAATTCCCCACTCAAATCGGCTGATTAATCGCTCTTCAATCTCCTCAAGTAATTGAGGGGGAGAGCTTGAGGCTAAAATAATTTGCTTCTCATGGATATGTAGATGGTTGAAGGTGTGGAAAAGCTCCTCCTGGGTAGCAAAACGTTTAGAAAAAAGGTGCACGTCATCGATAATTAAGGTATCGATTTTTCTGTAGCAATTTCGGAAATCCTCCATGCGAGAGGAGCGAATTGCACCTACAACATGTTGGGTGAAGGTCTCTGCTGAGATATAAAGAACATTTTTTCCCAACCCCTCAAGAAGCTTTTTCGCCCCTTGTAATAGGTGGGTTTTTCCCGATCCGGTTGGCCCATAAAGATAGATTGGATTTAAGAATTCGAATGTTTGTAAAAGGGCGCTTTTGAAAAGCTTAACCGTCATGTCTGTGTTCGAATTCGTGGCAAACGTTTCAAATGTATGGTCGGGGTCTACTGTGTCGGAGATAAAAGAGAGAATTTTCTGATTGGTCTCATGGGGCGATTTTTTTGTGTCCTCAGAGTGCGAGGGGCTCTGAGTTTGCCCAATTTTGATGTGAACCTGAATCTTTCTTCCGTTATTGTTGAGAAGGCTTTTATCGATTTTAGATTCTATGTGCTCTTTAAACCAGTTGATTTGCAGGGCATCATCCGCCTCTAGATGGAGGTTGCAAGAGTTGAAATTGACAATTTTAAGGGGGCGCAACCACCTATCAACCACCTCTCTGGAGAGGTGGTTTTCTTGTTCTAAAAGGAATTCTTCCCAAATACGCGGTATCATTTCTTTAGGATTTG
>RGXB01000036.1 GCA_010029555.1 bacterium | reverse complement strand
CAGTCGGATGGGAAATTCCAGATCGATCTTGTGTGCTTGAGGTACATATCCTAGTTGTTGGAAAGTGGATGCAATCTTCCCCTTGACCGGCTGCAAAAAACCCATGATGAGGTTTAAAAGCGTTGTTTTCCCCCCGCCGTTCGGTCCTATGATGATCGAAAAGGTGTGGGGTTCTATACACAAATCGGCATTCTCGAAAAGAGCTTGAGAGCCTGGGTAATGAAAGTCTAGATGTTCAATTTGCAGCATTTGCGACCGGCTTGCGTTTATTGGCGAGGCTCATCCCTAGACGATTGCATGTGTCCAAATAATTTTCGTTATAGGGGTCGATATTATAAATAGGCAGCTCAAGGTCTTTTGCTAGATATTCAGCCGCCTTCTTAGAATGTTGGGGTTGCAAAATCACGCAATCAATATTTTGGGTTTTGAGATCTTTCAAAAGTGTATTGAGATCCTGAATATTAGGCTCTTTTCCCGCCACTTCAATAGAGATCTGAGTTACATCAAATTCTTTGGCAAAATAGGAAAAAGCGGGGTGGGATGTTAAAAAGGCTATAGGCTTTTGGTCTTTTAAATTGGTCTCTATCCAATGAATCAACACATCGTGCTCACGGATCAGTTCCTCAAGGAATCCCTCAAAAACGCTCTTGAAATAAGGGTAGTTTTCGGTGAGTTTCTCCACGATGATTTGCGCTTGTAGCGAGTCGAGCTCAAGCCCCAGCCAGATATGCCTATCGTAGGGGACAAGAGGGCAGTTGTGTTCTTGGTGGTCGTGGGCGGAGCAGTCATGGTGATTATCGTCAAAAGGTATGAGTAGGTTTTTGTAGCCTTTCATTTCGATCTCATGGAGCAAGTTTACATATTGCACCGATACACCTGCCCCTTTAAGGGCTTCCAACAACTGATACTCAAAAGCTTCCCCTATGCCAAACCATAAGACCGCATCTTTTAGTTTTTTCATGTCTTGGGGTTTAGCCTCATAAAGGTGCGGATCAAAGCCGTTTGGGACGACAGATTCGACTCGGAAGCGGTTTCCCACCAGTGACTTAACCATTTTTTTATAGGGGGGGACGGATACCAGGATGAGTGGTTCAGTTGCAACCACCTCCTTGAGGTTGGTCTTCATAAATAAAAGGGGGATTGTTGCGAGAAGGCAGATAAAAAGAATTACAACAAAAATTTTTAATCGTGCACCTTTGTGTGGAGGGGCCGATTTATTTTGATCTTCTGGGCTCATGCTTAAGGATTCTACCGTGAATTAGATTTACAATAAAACGAAAATCCTCTAGCTTAGTTCAACGATTTAGTTCGAGACACGGAAGAGTGTCCGAGTGGCTTAAGGAGCACGCTTGGAAAGCGTGTATACGTTAACCGCGTATCGAGGGTTCGAATCCCTCCTCTTCCGAAATTCATTTACATTAAGATGAGAATCCCTTAAAAGGGGGAAAATCAATCTCATGAAGTGCCCATACTGTAGTTTTCTAGAATCCAAAGTTACCGACTCCAGAACCGCTCCGGAGACTAATGCGATCCGGCGCAGACGGGAGTGTTTAGGCTGTTTGAAACGCTTTACCACGTTTGAATCGGTAGATCTTACTGTCCAAGTGCGAAAAAGGGACGGTAGCTACGAGGATTTTGTTTTGGAAAAGCTAGTAAGAGGCCTCGATGCCGCTTGCAGAAGGACTAAAGTTAGTCACGAGCAAGTTTTAGCAATTGCTGCCGAGATAGCCTCTCAGGTCGCAGAAAGGCAGCGAGAAATCGACTCTACAGAAATCGGAGAGATTGTGATGACTAAACTGAAAAGTTTAGACACAGTCGCATATATCCGTTTTGCTTGCGTTTACCGCAGGTTTAAGGACATGGATGAGCTGATGAACGTGATCAACACCGCTCAATTTGCTGTAAAGGAGAACTAAAAATGGGTCTGTCGAAGAAAGAGCTAGAAGATTATAAGCAAATTTTAATCAAAATGAGAATGCAATTAACCCGCCAGGTCAAAGGTTTTTCTGAAGATGCTATGGAGCTTGAGGGTGTTAAAGGGGCCTCGCAGCACCAAGCCGAGGGGGCGGGGGACTCAAGCACGCAAAATGTTCTTTTAGAGGTCGCCAGCAAAGAGGTGGATGTGGTTAAGCTCATCGATCGTGCTTTGCAAAAAATCGAGGAGGGGACCTATGGGATCTGTGATTTGACGCAAAAACCTATTTCTAAACCACGTTTAACCGCCATTCCTTATGCTGTTTACACTGTTGAAGCTCAGGCTATGATTGAAAATGATAAAAAAAATAATCGACTGGAGTAATCTTTTTTCTTTAGCCCTTATTTGCCTTATATTTGGGTTGGATATTTTTATTAAAAAAGTTGTTTTAGAACATGCCCAGATACTTCCTCTTTTTGTCGCCTCTTTTTTTGGTAAGGTAGATCTTTGGATTGACCTTGTCTATAATCAAGGGGCTGCTTGGGGCTCTTTTGCAAATTATGCAACGCCGTTACTTATAGTGCGGTTTATTATCCTGTTTGTTGTCTTAGTGCTCTTTTTTCGCTCCAAAGATCTGACCAAAAAAATTGCGTATTCCCTAGTAATTGCAGGGGCTTTTGGAAACCTTTACGATACCTTCTCCTACGGGCGAGTAATCGATATGGTCCATTTTATATTTTTTGGAAAAAGTTTTGGCATCTTTAACTTGGCAGATACCTCCATATTTATTGGGCTTATCACCCTTTTGCTTGCAAAAAAAAGGGTTGAAATTTGACCCATGCAACTCAAACTTTCCCTCTTTGAAGAGATCTCTTTATTGATCGATCCGGATGAATTACAAACTTTTTTGGCCCTGATTCCCCAGGGATTTTTCTTGGATGCATCAGCCCCTTTCAATGAGCCTAAGTTAGAAAAAAAAGATTTTTTAAGCGCCTACACAAACTATATCGAAAACCTTAAAAAGGGGGTGTATACCGATCCAGGCCCCCTATTTCATTTGAGATTTGTGGTAGAGGAGAACATCGTAAAATTTAACCCTGTGGCCGGGGGGAAGTGGATCCTTTTTTTTGAGCATCCTCCAATCCATTTAAAACACACAACAGCTATTGTCTCGTCCGATCAATCCTGGAAGATGCATGTTTTTGGAAAAGATCGGCTGTTTTTAGGGATCACATTTCAGTTCCCCAGAATATATGAGGGGAAAGATCGGATTACAAGAAAAACGGTAGGTCGTGAGGAGTTTAAAGCCTTTCGACAGATGAGCCGCTGGGCAAAAGAACACACGTTTACTTTAAAAGCGAATGGGGCCCCTATCGAGGTAAGGGTCTCAAAGAAAAGCCTTTTATGGTTGAAAGCCACACCTCAGCTAAAAGAATTTTTTGATTCAGGGGTTTTAGAGTGAGATATCCCACTGTATGTTTGGCCGAATCGATGACAGGAGGGCGCGCCTCTTCTAAGCTGGTTGAGGTGCCCGGAGCATCAAACTATTTTTTGGGTGGCATAATTGCCTATAGCGTTCCTTCAAAAATCGATCTCTTGGGGGTGAGAAAAAAAACCATTGAGGACTTTGGTGTTGTAAGCCCCGAGGTTGCAGTTGAGATGGCACTGGGAGCAAAACACCAATTTAAGGCAGATATCTCTTTAAGCGTCACCGGTTTTGCAGGCCCTGAGGGGGAAAATGTGGGTTTAGTCTATGTTGCTATTATTTTTAACGATCATCGGGATTGCAAAAAACTAGAGATCAGGGGAAAATCTAGAGGCGACATCATCGAGGAGGCAACAAACTGGATGATCTCGCATATAGATTTTTTAAGAAAGGCCCCATGAAGATCTTGAGTGTTAAAAACGAGCAAATCAAACATCTAGTACACCTTAAAGATAAAAGAGATAGAGATCGCCATAAAGAGTATATCATCGAGGGATACAGAGAGCTCCTTCATGCTAAATCCGCTGGTGCATCGATTAAGAAAATCTTTTTTTGCCCCGAGCTTTTTTTGGGTCAAAATGAGCTCTCCCTTCTTAAGGAATTTGAAGCCGAAAAAATTGAGTGCGCTGAAGAGCCTTTTCGGAAAATGTCCTATAGGGATAGGCCGGACGGTTTGATTGCGATTGCAAACCAAGAGTCAAAAGATACCGGAGAATTAAAAAAAATTCTCTCCAAAAAAGCCCCGTTTATTGTTGTAGTGGAATCTATAGAAAAGCCGGGAAATCTGGGCTCTATTTTGCGCTCTTGTGATGCAACCGGAGTCGATGCATTGATCGTGTGTGATCCTAAAACGGATATCCATAATCCTAATGTGATCCGCTCCAGCGTGGGCGCTTTCTTTCTCGTGCCGATGTTTCAAATGGATTCTATTGAGGCGCTACAGCTTTTAAAAAGTCATCAACTTGAGCTTCTTGCCACCACCCCACACACGGATATTTTCTATGATGAGGTAGACCTTAAAAAAGGGGTGGCAATTATTTTAGGAACTGAGCAGCTTGGCTTAACAGAACTTTGGATGGAAAAGGCAACTCTCAAAGTCAAAATGCCGATGCTTGGGAAAATGGATTCTTTAAATGTATCGAATGCTGCTAGCGTCATGATGTATGAGGTAGTTCGACAAAGGCGCCATGCAAATCGTATATGAAGACAACCATTTTATCGCTATAGTAAAGCCGTCCAAAATCTCTACGGAGCCCCATTTTGAGGATGAGGTTAAAGCATTCATCAAACTGCGCGATCAAAAGCCTTCGAATGTCTATTTAAAAGCTACTCACCGCCTGGATCGCCCTGCCTCGGGAATCGTCCTTTTTGCCAAAACAGAAAAAGGGCTTGTTCGCATGCATAAGTGGATGCGCGAGCGAAAAGTAAAAAAAACCTATTATGCCCTAGTTGAGGGAATTGTTACCCCGCCCCAGGGGAGTTGGGAAGACCACATTTCCAAAGGGGAGAAAAAAGCCTATTTAGATCCATTAGGTAAAGAGGCGCTTTTACACTACGAGACTGTGGCTAACAAAGAAAATAGGACATTATTGAAAATAGATCTGGTAACGGGCCGTTATCACCAGATTCGAGTGCAAGCTGCTTCAAGAGGGCACTATGTTGTAGGGGATAATCTCTATAGAAAGGGTACTTCACCCCAAGAGATCGCTCTATTTCATTCCAAAATGGAATTTATTCATCCCATAAAGGGGACTTTGTGCATAATTGCAGTTCATTGTCCTTTTATTTAGGGGAGTTGACATCTTATGTTGGAAGAACTGATCCAAAACTCAGTCAAAGAGGCGATAGCGATTCAACACCATTTAGAAAAAAAAGAGAGTCTTGAGTTTATAAAAATTTTGGCTAACTGGCTTTATGAGTGTTATGAAAAAGACAAAAAAGTTCTTATCGCAGGAAATGGGGGAAGTCTATGCGATGCGGACCATTTCGCTGAGGAGTTAACCGGTTTTTTTCGTCAAAGATCACGCCCTGCCATTGCAGCAATCAGTCTTTCCCATCCTGCCCACATGAGCTGTGTTGCAAATGATATAGGTTTTGATTTTGTTTTTTCTCGTGCAGTAGATGCGTTAGGCAAAGAGGGGGATCTTTTAGTTGTTTTAACCACTAGTGGAAATTCGAATAATTTGATTCAAGCGGTGGAATCGGCAAAAAAACAAGGGATGAAGACTGTTGCCTTTTTAGGAAAAGAGGGGGGGAAATTGAAGGGTGTTTGTGATTTGGAGTGGATTGTTCCCGGATTTGGCTTCTCTGATAGGATTCAAGAGGCACACATGAGTGCTATCCACATTGCAATTGAAGTTGTTGAAACCATGATTTGTTCCCCATGCTTAAGCGCAACGCCCTCTTAACTTTTGAAACCCTTTTGCGAGATAAAGTGCTAAGAGAAAAGATCTCCTTTCTTTTAACGCCTATAAGTTTTTTATTCGGCTCTTTTTTAAAACTGCGCCATTTTTTTTATAAAAAAGGTCTTTTTTCCTCCTATAAAGCTGAACTTCCCGTAATTTGTGTGGGGAGTATTTTTGTGGGGGGCTCCGGAAAAACTCCGTTTGTGAGACTCATTCTACAGTATTTGCCCAAAGAGGCTTTTGTCCTCACTCGTGGGTACAAAGCCCTGGATGAACCCCTTTTTTTTGAAAACTGTGTTGTGGAAAAAAATAGAGTTAAAGGGGCTACAGAGTGTCTAGAAAAAGGGGCCAAGATCATTATTATGGACGATGGGCTGCAACATCTTCGTTTAAAAAAAGATGTGAAAATTGCAGTCTTGAGTCAAGAGCAGCTGGAGAAGGGTTGGAACCTTTTGCCTAGAGGTTCTTTAAGAGACATCCCCCAAGTGCTTGAAGAGGTCGACTACATTGTTTTACACGAAATGGAGACTCAGATAGAGTACCTGAAGGCAAAATCTTCTTTAAAAAGTTTCCAAAAACCCCTCTTTTTAGGAACAAAACCAACTTTTTTAGGTTTTTTCACAATGGACGGGCATCGTGTCGAAAACGTCAAAAAAGCATTTCTTGTATCCGGAATTTCGCGACCGCACCGTTTTGAAAAGATTGTCCATGAGCAAGGGGTAGAGGTAATCGACCATTTTCTTTTGGAGGATCATGGGATATTATCTTTTCAGGAGTTGGAAAGTCTTTTGCAACGTGCCCAAAAACTGAATGCTTTTTTGGTAATGACCGAAAAAGATGCGGTAAAATACCCCTATTTTGAGGAGGTGTTGCAGGCCAAAATTGAGACGAGAGTCGCATATGATAATGAGAATTTCTTAAACTTAATCGGGAGAATCAATGAAGCCTTGGATTAAAGTCGTCATAGCCCTTTTTTTAGGCTCAGTTTTTGGCCTGTATACAGGTAAAAGTTATCCGATTTTGGAGAGGATTGGACAAGTTTTTATCGATTTACTCAAGATGAGCGTAGGATTGATTGTTTTATCGTCAATTATTACGGGAATCTGCCATATCTCTTGCCCTGCGAAACTAAAAAGAATTGGGTTAAGATCGTTACTTTTTTTCCTTAGTACCACGATGATAGCTATATTGAATTCTCTCTTGGTGAGTTTCTGGATTCGACCCGGAGAGGGGCTGGGGATGATCTATCCGAAAAAAACAGCTCAAATAACAGCTTCGATGATGGACCAAATTTTTGCCCTTTTCCCCTCAAACCCTTTTGCATCCCTCTCTTCAGGAAATATTTTACAGGTGATTGTTTTTGCAACATTTTTTGCATGCGCGCTTTTGAGTTGCAAAGAGAAAGGGGAGCCGGTCCTTAAATTTTTTGAATCTCTGATGGAGGTTATGATCCGTCTTACCCAAATTGTAATGCGATTGGCACCTATTGGTGTCTTTGCCCTGATGGCCTCTTCTATTGGTCAAATGGGTCTAGAGCTTTTGCAGAAACTCTTTTTCTATCTATGCTGTAATTATATCGCTTTAGGGCTTCAGCTCTGTATTGTCTACTCTTTTGCAGTCTATTTTTTAGCGAATCTATCGATTGTTAAATTTTACAAAGGGATGAAGGACGCTGTGATCTATGCCCTCTCTACTTGCAGTAGTTCCGCAACTTTGCCGATCTCTCTAGAGTGTGTTCGCACAAATTTAGGAGTCCCTAAGGAGATAGCAGGGTTTGTGCTTTCGATTGGATCCACAATCAATATGAATGGGGCTGCAATTGGGCAAATAAGCTGCGCTCTTTTTATAGCCCAAGCCTACGGGATAGATTTGCCCTTCTCCTCCTTATTGCTTTTGATCCTCTCCACTTTTTTATCTGCTGTTGGAGCTGCCGGAATTCCCGGTGCATCTATTATGATGATGTCTATAATTTTGAATGCTGTAGGTCTTCCGTTAGAGGGGATTTTACTAGTTGCAGGTGTGGATCGCTTGAGAGAGATGTTCTCCACCGTTGTGAATGTTTTGGGAGATGCCGTGGCTGCTGTATACGTTGCTAAAAAAGAACAAGAGGTTGTTGAATACTCTAAAAAATTTGCGCTCTCATAAGGAAAGGATTCATGTTTCAAGAACTTTTAAACCAACAAAAAGAGTACATCCAATTCTTTTTTGAGGAAATAGATGTCAACACGGCAAATATTTTGCTTGAAAAACTCCACTATCTTTCAGGGAATCTGATTTTCACAGGGGTGGGAAAATCGGGGCAGATTGCAAAAAAACTAGCTTCAACTTTTATCTCCACAGGGACAAAAGCCCTTTATCTCCATCCGGTTGAGGCTCTACATGGGGATTTAGGGATCATATCTCAAGACGATATTGTGGTTTTTTTGTCCAAAAGCGGCAACAGCAAGGAGCTTGTGGATTTGGCAAAAATATTTTATGCACGCTCCATTTATCAGGTTTTATGGGTTTGTAAAAGGGACTCCCTTTTAGAAAAGTTTATGGATCTTACTTGTCTATTACCCTTAAAAAGGGAGTTATGCCCCTATAATCTTTCCCCCACAACCTCTCCATTTTTGCAGATGTGTTACGGAGATACCCTAGCCGTAGCTCTAATGCGGAAAAAAAAGTTTTCTTTGGATCAGTATGCAGACAACCATCCCAGCGGATTTATCGGGACAAGGAGCCGAAAAGTTGTGGATGTAATGGTCAAACTGGATAATTTACCGATAGTCACTCCCGAAATGCATCTTAAAAAAGCCCTTTTGATTCTATCCAAAAAAAGATTAGGATGTGTTTTGGTAGTGGATAAAAAAGGGGAATTGGTAGGTATTTTCACAACCGGGGACCTGAATCGATGCCTGGTGCAAAATGAAGAAAACCTGTTTGAAACCCCCATCGATAAGCTGATGACGATCGATGTTTCTACTATTGATGCACAAGATCGTGTAGATACGGCCTTGAATTTGATGCAAAACCCTGATAAAAGGGTGCAGATGCTCCCTGTAATTGACAACGGGTGTTTGGTGGGGCTTATCCATTTACACGATGTTGTAGAGGATGCTTTTCAAAAAAGTGTTCCGCAGGAGAATTGCGTATAAAATATTTAGGGGTAGTGTATGTTTCTATTCGATCCGGCAGGTCTTATTTTGACAGTTTTTATTGTCGGATACATCCTGATCATTTATGAAATAGCTACTAAGATTGACAAGGCCGCTACAGCCATATGTATCGCTGCTGTCTCCTGGCTTATCTTATTTATGTTCAGTCCCTATGCAAAAACCTACGGACAACTTCTTGAATTTTTATCCGACATTTCTCAAATCATCTTTTTTTTGTTAGGGGCAATGACTCTGGTTGAGGTAATTGACGCTCATAGGGGTTTCGAGGTAGTCCAAAGGTTTTTAAGAACAAGGTCTAAACCGCTATTATTAATACTGTCGTCTTGCATAACCTTTTTTCTCTCTGCAATTTTAGATAACCTCACAACGATGATTTTGATGATCTCCATCATGCGCAAATTGATCCCTGAGAAAAAAGAGAGATTAGTTCCGCTTTGTTTAGCTGTCATGGCCGCCAATGCAGGGGGTGCTTGGACTCCGATTGGCGATGTCACCACAACTATGTTGTGGATCAACGAAAAGATCTCCTCCTGGAGGGTCATTTCCACCCTATTTTTCCCAAGCCTTGTTGCTTTAGCCATTCCTCTTGGGATCTATCTTTTATATGAAAAGGGGAGCTTTCCTAAGCTTGTTCATGAGACAAAACCAAGAGAGCCAAGATCATTGATTATATTAATTATTGGCCTCGTTAGTTTGTGTTCTGTTCCTGTTTGGAAAGCCTTAACCGGATTGCCTCCATTTATGGGGGTGCTCCTTGGCCTTGCGATTGTTTGGATTCTAACAGATCTATTCCACACACCCTATAAAGATAGAGATCATTTGAGAATTGCCTATGCACTTACAAAAATCGACGCGTCGGGTATTTTGTTTTTTCTCGGGATTCTTTTGAGCGTAGGTGCGCTAAATGCTGCAGGAATTTTGGATCTGTTAGCCGATTTCCTCTCAGTAAACCTAGGGGGTTATACTGCTGTTGCGACAGCTATCGGTTTGGCATCTGCCGTTATAGACAACGTTCCGATTGTTGCAGCGGTTATGGGGATGTACAATGTGCCGATAGATCACCCTTTTTGGCTTCTGACAGCATTTACTGCAGGAACGGGA
This sequence comes from bacterium, assembly GCA_010029555.1. Classification (GTDB taxonomy): domain Bacteria; phylum Chlamydiota; class Chlamydiia; order Chlamydiales; family RGXB01; genus RGXB01. The sequence goes on along the minus strand of RGXB01000036.1, from coordinate 74 downwards.
GGCAGCATTTTCCTCATAGGATCAGCTGCCGGAGTTGCATTGATGGGAATAGAAAAAATCGATTTCCTAGAGTA
>RGXB01000343.1 GCA_010029555.1 bacterium | reverse complement strand
CCGTCCGTCTGCGATACACGCAGGGATTCCGATTCCGCGATAGCTCGCACCAGCGAGCACGACGCCTGGTGCGTCGCGATGGAGGAGTTGGTCGTTCAAGTAGGTCACTTGGTGGGGCGATCCGCGCGCGATGCGGCGACGAAGTGCTCGAGAGAGCGGTCGATCCACTCGTAGGTGGGATCTATGCAATCGACACCGACGCATTCAGCGTGCATGGCATGCCTCAACTCGACGAACTCATCGCGGGTCGCAGAAGTTTGATGGCAGGGGCACGCGACATGCTGTCGACGCGCCGCGATGCAGGTCCCGTCTTTGGCGCGCCACGCGCCGGCATGTCGGCACTCGTCGCGAAGACGACCGAATTCATTCGCTCACGAGGTGCGTCGATCCGTACGGACTGGCATGTCGACGAAATCCGTCGGTCGAGTGACGGTCGATATGTCGTCGCGGGAAGTCAGGGCGAACTTGTAGCGAACGCGGTCGTCGTGGCAAGTCCGGCACGACACTCCGCCGCGATGATTCGAAAGCTCAGTACTGCGTCGGCGGACATGCTCTCACGGCGCGAACACGCCAGCGTCGTCATGGTCACCCTTGCCGTTTCCCGATCACAGTGGCCCGAGTGGTTGACGGGAAGCGGTTACCTCGTGACGAAGCCAAAGCAGACCGCGATCACCGCAGCGTCATTCGCCTCCAACAAGTGGGAGCACCTCCGCGGCGCGGACGACTCGATGATCTTGCGAGTGTCCCTTGGCCGCGACGGAATCCCCATGCACCACCACGACGACGAGACGCTCGTTCGCCTCGCACTTGCAGATCTCAACTGGCACCTCGATCTCGACCTCCAGCCGCACGCACAGCGAGTGACGCGCTGGGTCGAGTCATTCCCGCAATATCGACCAGGGCACGAGTCCGATGTTGCGGTGCTCGACCAACTCCTCCATCGCGACGCACCAGGCGTCGTGCTCGCTGGTGCGAGCTATCGCGGAATCGGAATCCCTGCGTGTATCGCAGACGGACGG
>RGXB01000342.1 GCA_010029555.1 bacterium | reverse complement strand
CGCAAAGTATTTTGGGTCGTATTTTCACTAGCTGTTTTAAATTTCCTTCTCTATTTTTTTGGACAATATCTTTTCTTCTGGGTTGCTGATCAACAACCAGATGGATTAGTAAGAGTTGGTGGTTTTGGTCGTGCAAACCAAAATGATATGATGCAATTTCTCCGCAGTGTTTTGAAAATGGACGGTTCTCCTGAAACTTTTCGAAATTTTATCAATCTGCAGTCCAGAGGTATTATTGTACTTTTAGTATTGGCAGGTGCTTCACTGCTTGGCGAAGATCTTAATCAGGGATCTTTGATCTTCTATCAGTCCAAGTCTGGCGGAATGAAAAATTATATTGGTGGAAAGTTTCTTGCAGCCTCTTTTCTTGTTCACCTTTTTGCCACCATCCCTGCCCTTTTTCTTTTTCTAGAAATTTGCTTTATCGATACATGGACCTACTTGCTTTATAACCCTAGGTTACTGCTCGGAATTATTGGCTACGGTTTTGTCATTAATCTGGGACTTGTTTCTCTGCTTTTTGCAACGGTTGGATTTTTTAGGTCCACTATTGGTTTAATAATGTGCTGGGCGGGAGTCTTTTTTCTTCTCCCCTCCCTTTGTGCCATCATGATTGATCGTTTAAGATTAAACCCGGTATTAAGAATTCTGGATTTTTGGTACTGTGTTGAGAGGTTGGGTGAAAAATGCCTTGGGGCGTCCCCTACCCTTCTTCCAGGTCAAACCGATCAAGCTTTGAATCCTTGGTTTGCTGTTGCTTCTTTGGGGTTTGTATTTACAGTTACTTCAATTCTTACCATGCGAATCTACTTTAAACAGGGTATTGAATCATGATTGGGGTTTTAGCCGATACCATCAATCCTGATATTGTGCCTTTATGGTGCAAGAAAGTTTCTAAATGGCATGGCAATTTTCTTGGATTAAATGATGTCAGTTTAGAACTCCGACCTGGGATTACAGCGTTATTAGGCTCAAATGGTTCTGGTAAAAGCACTTTAATGAACTTGATTGCTGGGCAA
>RGXB01000341.1 GCA_010029555.1 bacterium | reverse complement strand
AGTGGGAGAGTCGAAGTCCAACGGGGAGGTTGCGGAGGCGCTTGCTCTCGCGCTCGGTTTTTCTCGAGAGGAATTCGACGCAAGCACCGAAGCGGTCAATCAGTTGGTCGCCGACTCCCTGTGTTCGGGATCGATCGTGGTGCGCGAGCCCGGCGCAACGATCCAATTCCGCGACACATTCCCGACGTTCGGCGACCAGCTGATCGACTGCGTCGGTACTTGCGTCGAATTCCTCTCGAGAAAAACCGAGCGCGAGAGCAAGCGCCTCCGCAACCTCCCCGTTGGACTTCGACTCTCCCACTCGGTCAATGACCTTGTTGTTCGCCTGCGCCGTATACGACCCGTAGGAACCGACGACATCGTTGATTTCGAAGTGCGACGTCGCGGGCAGCACGACGTCGGCATAGACCGCGGTATCCGTCATCACCTGCTCGTGCAACACCGTGAACACTTCCTCACGAGAGAGCGCTTCGAGCATTGCGACCTGGTCGACCGAGGTGACCGCAGGATTCGCACCTTGGATCACGAGTACCCGTGGCGCGACGGGCCACTCATTTCGATCGCCGTTCACGACCCGCGCGACGCGATTCATGTTGATGGTGCCGCGCTGCGGTCGCTCGACTCCTTCCGGCCACTCGACGAGAACCGAGTTGGGGAACGCTTTCGATGTCGAGTCGAGGACGCCACTCCCTCGAACGCCGAAGTGACCCGCGATCGCCCACACGCCGTGGGCGGCGAGATATGCACTCGCCCCATTGCGATTGCGCTCCATCCCCCACCCGGTTCGCAACATCGCGGGCCGGATGGTCGCGATCAACTGCGCAACCTGGACGATGTCGTTCGCGTCGACTCCGCAGACCTGCGCAGCCCGCTCGATCGACCACTCCCGTGCGGCGGCGACGAACTCCTGGTAACCCGCGACATGTTCATCAACGAAGGCATGATCTACATGTCCGTTGTCGACGAGCCAGGCGGCGATGGCATATCCAAGCACGACGTCTGTGCCTGGTCGAATCGCGA
>RGXB01000035.1 GCA_010029555.1 bacterium | reverse complement strand
CCTCTCATGATCAAATTTTTGGGAAAAAATAGCAAAACACAAAGCGTGAACAAGCTCCAGAAAATAGAGGGAAAAACGGTCCGATGGATCGGGGGGATTATCGACTAATTTACCGTACCCCATATCGAATAGAAGCTCCCGGATATAGTTTTGAAAGTCGCTGAAATAGGAAAGACAGCTCTTTTTTCCCCCTTGCTCGATGAGGTGGATCGGCTCTGCAGCAAAAGTCAGAGCAATATACGCCTGATAAAAAAGGCGCACGATACGCTCTTGGTCCCTTTTAGAGGCAAGTTGAAGCCATTTTTGGAAAAGGGTGCGGGTAGATTTTTTTATAGATCGGGCAGCTTTTGCGATGGAGGAATCTTTAATCCGCTCCATACGCACTATAGGATCCTCCTCTTTTTGATCTAACAGCAGCGCCTCAAAATCGGCCACAAGGCGTAGATGCCTCAGAAGACTTTTATTATAAAATCTCGTCCCGTCCTCTTTAGTTAAAAAGAATAATTCGTAGTGCTTGTCTTTGGTGACAATTTCTAAATCCCTCAACCCCTTTCTTTGGATATCTACCGGATCAAAATCCTCCTCAACCCACTCTTTATACCAGCTCTCTTCTTTCTCAAGCGATTCTTCAAACCGCTTTTTAAGTGTCTCTTTGTAAAATCCTATGAGATCGGTAAACTCTTTAGAAGAGCTGAAACGCTCCCCTTTCACACCCTGTTGCTGTAAAATACGGTCAATTTTTGTAGCTGCCTCCGAGGCAAGCTGGATAATCGATTGGACTCCACGGGCTAGTTTCTGATCGACGCTTTTGGCTTTGTTGACATCTTTTAGGTAATTGTGGATGACGGTAAACTTTTCCTTTAGAGCATCGGCTGTTTTCTCCCCTTTTTGAACCGATTCATCGGAGGACAGATCAATATCCACCACATCCGCAAGGATATCCACTGCATCCAACAAAGCCTCAGTATCTTGGGATTTTTGTTCGTCCATAAATTGCCTTTTGCCCTTCTTTGACAGGGTTCACTAATCCCTTTTCATAACAGAAAAAAGGGTAGCCATCAATAAGTTTTATAAATAATTTTATAAGTTAAAGAGCGTAATAGAGATAGATCGGCTTGGACTTGGGGTTATTTAGTCGAGGAAGCTCTATAGACATAAAAGAATGCCGGAAGGCTCAAAATCCCTAAAAAAATGGCTATAGAATAATTAAAATAGAAAAAATCTTTTGAGGTATCGTCTAAGAACAGAATATATCCCGCAACGATGTTTCCAATTAAAGAGCCTACGAATCGCAAAAGAAAATAAATACTATTGGCTGTTGAGCGATGATCCTGGTTGAAAAGCCCCCAACTGGCGGATGCTGAGACAGGTAATACATAGGCTAAAGCAAAGGCCATAACACATAATGCATAGAGATTTAAATTATTAAAGCTTAAAAACCAAGCAAAGAAAAGAGCCACATACCCTATCACGTAGGGGATCTTAAACCCCATCTTATCAAAAAGCCAACCAGCAATAGGGCTAAATAAGGGGAAGGGGATGGAGAGCATAGAGTACAAAATACCCGATTCAACCGGGCTTAAATTTAGGTACACCTGAAATTCAGCAGGAAAAAAACTTATCAGCGCAATAATACCCTGCCAGAATAATCCTATCATGCAATGGGACAAAAAAGATTTGTTAAAGTAGTTTTTGTATTCTTTTTTTACAATTGCCTTCTCCTCTTTATGTAATTTGGGAAGAATTTTAGCAAAAATAAGACCGATCAAAAGTAAGGGTAAATTCGAGAGAAAAATCCCTTTGATGCCCCACTCTGCAACCAGTCCACCGACAACAGGTCCTAAATAAAACGTCAAAGAGATTAACCCGGTGTACGTTCCAATAATTCGACCGCGCATTTCAAAAGGGTATATGTCCGCTACATAGCTGCTACCTTGGGTAATGCCGAAGGCGATTGTAACACCTAACAAAAACACGAGGATGAGAAATAGCACTGGTGAATGGCAATAAGCGGCGAAAATTGAAATAAAAAAAAAGGCAATACTTGTATAGATTATAGTTTTTTTTGGTCCATAACGATCACCGATCATACCAGCCGGAATCAAAAAAAGCATGGTCCCAATTAAAGTAGTTGGAGTGACTAATTTCGCTTGAAAGCTTGTAAGACCAAGGCTATTAATTATTACAGGCAGGGTTACTACTATAAAAGACTGAAGTAATACGCGGGGAATCGTTAACAGGATTATGAGAAAAAAAGGGGTTATAAACCGAAAAAAATGCATTTTCTAAGCGATAAAGTAAAAAAAGTTTAAAGTCAAATCGAGGCCTTTATTCCCCTTTGAATCTGATATTTGGGTTGTCCAAAAAAATCTTCTTTTGTATTATTTTTTCTTCATGTTTCGTACTTTGATACCTTTAACTCTTGTTTCGATGACCCTTTTTTATCTTACCAGAGAAACCAAAGAAAGTCGGCTAGCCCAGCACGTTCTGCGCATTAACATGACGCAAGACCCATCTACACTAGACCCAAGAAAAAGCTCTGACCAGTTTTCCTCAGCATTACATTTTCAGCTGTACGAGGGTCTAATGCGTATCACCAAAAATTCCACTCGAGAATTCGGGATGGCAAAAGAGGTACACATTTCAGAGGACAAAAAGATTTACACCTTTTCACTTAGGGAGGCTTTCTGGTCCGACAAAACCCCAGTGACCGCCTATGATTTTGAATACTCTTGGAAAGAGAGCATAAAACCGAGCTTTTTATGCCCGAACGCACACATGCTCTACATCGTGAAAAATGGGGAAAAAATCAAAATGGGGGAACTGGAACCCGATTGTTTTGGCGTCAAAGCAATCGATGAGAAAACCCTGCAAGTGGAGCTGGAGCACTCCGCCCCCTATTTCTTACAAATGGTAAGCTTCCCAGTTTTCTTTCCGGTACCAAAAATGAAAGCCCAGCTCGATCCTAAATGGTCAAAAACGCAGCAGCCTCCTGCAAACGGACCCTTTACATGCATGGCTTTTTTGCCGAATGAAAAGATCGTTCTTCAAAAGAATGCCTCCTACTGGGCTAAAAACGAGGTGCTACCGCATGAGGTGCAGATTCTCCTCATTAGGGATGAATCGACAGCTCTCAATCTTTACGAACAAAATGAGCTCGATTTGATAGGTGGCCCGTTCACGACAATCCCCGTAGACTCCATTCATGACTTTAAAGAAAAAAAGCGCCTGCAAAAAAAGGATTTGGCCCTTAGCGTTTTCACCACCTTCAACGTATCGAGTTTTCCCTTCCACAATGCCCACATACGAAAAGCGTTTAGTATGGCGATCAATAGGGAATCGATTGTGGAAAACATCACGCAAAATGGGGAATTGGCTGCCACAGGATTTGTCCCCCCTATTCTCAAAAAAGAGGATCGGGCGCTTTTTAAAAATTACGATCCATCGGAGGCAAAAAAAGAGTTGAAGAAAGGGCTTCAAGAGCTCAACCTCACAGCTCTCCCCCCCCTGACGTACCACTACCCCATCTTCGGTTGCCACGATCGGATCGCTCAGACACTTCAAGAAAATTTTAGAGATATTTTAGATGTTGAGGTCAAGATCGTAGGAACCGAATTCAAGACTTTCCTCTCTTTGCTCAATAATAAGCAATACCAATTCGGACAATTCCTGTGGATTGCGATGTATAATGATCAGTACTCCATTTTAGAAAGGTTTAAAAACAGAAAAAATTTCCGCAACTATCCCGGATGGAAAAATAGGGATTTTGCTCTCCTTTTAGAGCAATCCGAGACCACTTTTGATCCTATCGAAAGGGCTTGTCTTTTAGAAAAAGCGGAGCAAATTTTGGTAGATGAGGTCCCCCTGACTCCCATTTACCATGGAAATTACGTGTTTATGGAACAAGACCAGGTCGAGGGGTTTTATATATCACCGATAGGCAGTCCCCACCTCCAATGGATCCATTTTAAAGATAGCAATAAGTCTTGACTTCACTGGTTGGATAGAAAAATCTTAAAAGATTCTTTTTGATGGTTTAAAAAAAGATTGACATTTGCTTTAAGGTTCTGTTTAAATGCAGAAATGTTCAAGTATCTTAGCATTTCTTTTTTTCTGATACTTTCGGGCTGCTCTAGATCACCCGCTCCCCCAGCAACTAGACCCCTGCATTTAAATATCAGCCAGGATCCCAGTACCCTCGATCCGCGTAAGGCCGGTGATTTTTCCTCCTCGACCTTGACCTTCTTTTTGTACGAGGGTCTGATGCGGTGCACACCAAATGCCATTTGTGAACCGGCGCTTGCCGAAAGGTTTGAAGTGCAAAACAGGGGGCTTACCTATATATTCCACCTTAAAAAAGCGTTTTGGTCCGATCATACCCCTATCACGGCCTATGATTTTGAGCGCTCCTGGAAAGAGATTTTAGATCCTAAGTTCCCCTGCCCCCGCGCCGACCTTTTCTATTCCATCGTTGGGGCTGAAGACTCTAAAAAAGGGATAGGCACAAAAGAAAATATAGGTATCAAGGCGATTGATGCCTACACGTTAAGAGTGGATCTTAAGCACCCAGCCCCCTACTTTCTTGAGCTCACGGCGTTTTGTACTTTTTTCCCCTATAAAGAGCTTGAATCCTCGATTCCGCTTTACAGCGGACCCTATCGTTTGAAAGACTATAAAACGAAAGACCATATTGACTTGGAAAAAAACCCCACATACTGGGGGACAGAAAAAGTCAAACTAGAACAAATCCAAATTTTTCTTGTCGATGATTCGGTGACAGCTTTAGAGATGTTTGAACGGGGAGAAATAGATATTCTCGGCCCCCCTTTCACAACCCTTCCGCCCGATTCGCTTCCGATGATCAAAAAACAGTACGAATTAGAATCGCTCGACACGGCAGGCACTGTATTTTTGTGTTTTAATAACCTTTCAAAATATTTCAAAAACGAAAAATTACGGCAGGCTTTCCTCCTTTCTATCGACCGCAAAGATCTGGTAGAGAACCTCACTTTTTTGAACGAAACAGTGGCGACAAGTCTTTTACCGCCTATGCTCCAGAAGGGGAAAGAGAGCCAATATGTCTGGATTACAGATCGAAAAAAAGCACGTGAGCTTTTCAAAGAGGCTCTTGAGGAATTGCAGCTATCCAAAGAGGATTTGAAAATCCGCTTTACCTACTCACCCTACTCCGTAGACGGAGTATTCTCACAAATCGGGCAAGCAATTCAAGAGCAGCTGCGTGTCAGTTTAGACATTCACATACAAATGGAGCAGTTGGAACATAAAGTCTACCTGGATCGTCTTCATAAACGGGATTTTGATATATCCGGCAGTTTTATATTGGCGCAATATCTTGATCCTTTAGCCTATTTGGAGCGCTTTAAATGCAAAACGAACTTAAGAAATTATCCCGCTTTTGAAGATCCGCTCTACAGCTCCCTTTTGGAAAGAGCCAATCAAACATACTCGTCAAAGGAACGGGAAAAGCTTCTGGCACAAGCGGAAAAAATTCTTATCGAATCGGCCAATCTCTTCCCGTTGTACCACTGTCGTAATGGTTATGTTGTTTCCAAAAAAATCAAAAATTTAAAATCGTTTCCAAGCGGGTGGCTTTTTCTTGAGGAGGTGGAGATCCTATGAAGATAATTCCTCTATTTGACCTGCCAGAGCATGATCCGGCCTCTTATCACCACTTGGAGTCGGTCAAAGCGACTCTTAAAGAACTCTACCCTGAAAAGATCCCCAGCACTGTAGAGAGCCGCGTAATTTGGACGAATCATGGGCTCACTTTAGGGATTGTTCTCGTCTGTTCCCAAGAGAACACTTTGGGTGTGGGCCGCTATATGAATGATGTCTGCTCGCGCTCCCTTGTTCCCGGAAAGCTTGTGAATCTTACCTCCTCTTACTCGATGGCTTTCAAGATAGATAGGCTCGAAAATGAGGGGTATTTTTTGCACAAAGTCTATGCGCGCCTGGAGAGCATCGAGGATCTGGAAATCGCTTTAAACACGCTCAAAGATCTTCCCCAAGAGATCCGTTTGAATATTGAAGCGGTCCGCTACCTAAGAGATATCTTTAGAAATACCCCTCTCTCGTTTGAAGAAAAAAATCATCTGATTCAGGAGAAGATGAAGGATACCGTCGAAATAAAAGGGGTCGAGGGGATTCATACCCTTTTGGGAACAAATCGTGAGAGTGAACATCTGACCGAACTGACCCAAAAGATTTTAGCGACAAAAAAAATCTCTCCGGAGGTTTTTTCCAGAGAGATTTTCCAGGAGCTTCAACAGCTCATTTTTTCGATGAAAGAGGAGTTTTTAAAAGAGCGCTCAAATCATTTTATTAGCCGTCTTTTGGCAGAAATCTATCTTTTAAGAAAAACCTGTATCCTCAAAGAGATGAAAGACTCCGCACCTTTGGAGATCAAATTTTTAAAACCGCACCATAAAAGAGAGGAATCGACCCATTCCTTAGGGATTCTTGCCGTAATCCGTTTCAAGTCTCCGTCTGAAAACTTAGATTGCAGCGGTCTTTTTGAAGCGGTTAATGCCATCCTTTTCGACTGTAAGCTCCTGTCGAATTCCCGATTTGTCCACTTCAGACCCCATGAGGGATTGAAAAGTCTATATATTGAAATCACAAAAGATGGAGAGTTCGGAAAAAGCACGCTCAACAACCTGAAAAAAAAGCTCCCCTTCGAGGTGGATGAGAGGATCTTTAGGCCGGTACTACCCATTTTTATGCCACGGAATGAAGAAGAGGTGATGAAACACATGATCCTTTTGAGCAAAGAGCTCAAATATGTGGATGATATTCCCCAAGTGATGCTGAATTTTTACAAACAGTCCCCCCACTCTTTAAGCTTTACCACCATTGTTGTCGCTCTCAATAGGGGGCGCTCTTTACACATCCCCGTTGAAAATATCGAAAAAAGGATGATGGGGAACTTACGCTCTAAGTATCCAAAAGAGGCTTTTGTGTTTGAACTTACGATTGATAAGGCCCCATTCATTCGTAAAGACCGCTCCATAGACCTTTTTGATGCAAGAAAAGCCGCCTCGATGCGGCTATTTGAACTCATAGGCCCTTTTAGAGACTACAATGGGGGGCTTATTTTGAAAAAAAGTGAAATCCTTTTAGACTTTAAAAAACAGGTGAAACCCTATACCGTAGGATCCGAAATTCTTTTAGAGCGGTTTTTTCATGCAATTACCCCAAGCTATATGCAGGGAGTGCTGCAACCTAATATTCTGAAAAGACTTTTCTTACTCCTTACCAAAGCAACCGATCAATCGACTGAAAACGGGTTTTTTGAGCATCAAGTGCACGGAGATACTCTGATCATAGGTGTTGCTAATAACGATATTCAATTTAAAAACCGGTTCAAACAATCGCTAGAAAAACTCAAGATCCCCTCTTCACAATTAGCGCTAACCCATTTTGACCAATACGGTATTAGCGCTATGGGGCTAATATTACGCCACTTTGAAGAATCGATTATCCCAAAAATTCGGGATTGTTTTACCCAGTTAATCGAAGAGCAAAGACATCAAACTGTTTTAGAAATGGCATGAAATTGACCCCTTTCACAATGAAAATCCCCTCCTTTTTTCGGATAAACCAGGGAAAAATCTTTTTTGTAGATACCCTGTCACGCACCCTTTTTTTTTGGGAGAACGGGTCGATAACCCCTTTCAAAAAGGATCTTAAGTCCCTTTATCATCCCCTATTTACCTTCGGTTGCCCTTATGCTTTTACTGATGAGGGACCCCATTTTGATGAGGAATGTGTATTTCTTGAAGGGGGCAAGCAAAGAGCGTACGGGATGGACGCCAAGAATCTCTACCGGATTTGTAAAGGGGGTAAAGAGGTTCTCTACCAAACCGAAACCTCTCTATTAGGTTTTAGCGTTTCCCCTTTAGAAACCCAAATTCTCCTCCATGAGAGTGTAGAAGGGGCCTCTTTTTATGATAAAACAGCCCTTTGCTTGCTAGACATCTCCTCAAAAAATAAAACACCCCTCTATCAAGGGGAATCTTTAGTGACCCACTATGGATTTCAAGAGGATGGCTCCCCCTTCTTTTTGTCGGAAACCGATCCGATTCTAGCCGAAAAAGGTCTTGACGGGTTTAAAAGAAGGCCCCTTGGCGCTAAAAACTCCCTTTTTTTTAAAAACACCTTTTTTCTCCTATTCACACACCAGGGAGAGGATGGCCTTTACGTTTGGGGAAAGAACGGCTTGGAAAAAATAGCGCTCCCTTTAACCTCCATCGACGAAATGTTCGCCGATACACGGCAACTTTTTGTATCAGGGAGAACCGCTAGCGGGGAATTTACCCTGCTCAAAGCCGAAAAGCCGCTTGAGGGGAAAAACTGGGTGTTCGACATCCAAGCGGTTTTGGATATACAAGGGAATTTTAGCCCCTACAAAGAAACCGAAAATTACTCGCCCTCGACTCTTGAACCTTTGCCTTTCCAGTGGGGAAAGGGGTGGATTACTGGAAAGTTTGATCCCAATAAGCCCACTTTGATCCGCATCCATTCGGGGCCTATTGTCCATACCGAGAGAGTGGTTACCCAAGAGATCGAGATGGCCGTTGAGTTGGGTTACCAGGTTCTGTTACCTAATTACAGAGGAAGTACAGGTTACGGGCGAAACCATCGAATGGCACTCCTAAGCAACTACGGCAACGCTGATGTAGAGGATGTTGTCCATCTGATCAGGGAACTTAAAAATCAGGGCGTTAAAAGTTCGAATATCTATCTTAAAGGGAAGAGCTCAGCAGGCCTAACGGCTATTCTAAGCTCTATACAAGAAGAGGTACAGAAATTGGCTATTTATTGCCCCGTGACCGTAAATGATCCCCATGATGAGGAGCTCATCTATCTGTTTCCAAAAGGGGCCGACTTTTTTAAACAAATGTGCAAATTACGTACCCCAACAATCCTTTTTCAAGGGGATAAGGACTTGATTGTTGCTAAGGAGAAAACCGATAGATATGTCGCCTGCTTGGATCGTGCTTCTTTTTCACTTTCCTATGAGATTCTAAAAGGGGCAGGCCATTCTATAAAGGGGGAAATGGAACAGGCATGCCTGAAAAAAGAGTTTTCCTTTTTCAGTAATCCCTAAACCCTTTTTCTTTCCTTATTTTTCGCTAAACAAAGCTTAAAATAAACCTCGAAGATATCTATTTTTTTTGTTATTATTCCTGCTTCTAACGCGAACTAGACACATGAAATGGATACTTCCTTTACTCTTAACGTTTTTTCATTTGAACCTAATTTCTTCCGAAAATGGAGAGAAAGGGATTTTGATAAATTTCGATAGCATAGAAATTAAAGAGCTATCAAGGTTTTTAGGAAAAATCCTCCAAACAAATTTTGTTTTCAAAGAGGATATCGGGAAACACACTATTCATTTTGTCTGCCATAAAAGGCTCAAGCAAGAGGAGCTTTTGCCCCATTTTGAGCAGATTCTTTTGAGTCATGATCTGGTGATGGAAAAAAAGGGCTCCGTTTTTCATATCCAAAAAAAATGCGATCTTGAACCTAAAGAGATAAAACCCGCAACCTTGAATCAGTTCCATATAGTGAAATTGCAATTCCATCCAGGCTCGGAGGTGATTGATGCGATCAAACAGGCATCTCATGCGTTGAACCACGAGCAAGAATTGCTGAAAAAAGCGCTAGAGTCTACGCAGTGGGTACGCTCCACAAATTCGATAGTTTTTACAGCCCCGCAACAAGTTTTTAGCGAGGTTGAGGCGTTTATTAAACGGCTTGATGCACCACTAAAGCAGGTTTTTATTGAGATTCTCGTGATCGACACAAGCATGCATAAGGGTTTGGATTTTGGGCTCGACTGGAGTTTTGAGACGAAAAAAGGGCGCTTGCTTCCGAACCTGACCCAAACACTTATCCCCAAAAACCCTTTTGGGCTCAATTTAGGGATTATTGGGGACCTTATTCGGCATAAAGGGGAAAGCTACCTAAGTATCACCTCTTTAGTATCGGCCTTGCAGCAAGATTCGGATGTGAAGATTGTCCTAAACCAAAAAGTGATAGCTCAGGACAATAAACCCTCCAAGATATTCGTTGGGGACAACCTCCCGTTTACAGGATCCACGATTTCAACCACCGGACAAGCGCAGCAAACCACAGCAAATATAGATTACAAGGATGTCGGAGTCAGTCTCCTTATCACTCCTCTTATTGGAGATGACAATATGATCACGTTAAACATCGTTGAAGAGATCTCAGAGGCCCTTGCCCACCATTCCGATTATCAACTTTCTGGAATAATTATGTTCAAGATTTTACTCAAAAAGTATTGGGTTCAGTTGATACAGATAGAACAAAATTTCTAAAATGTAATACATATTTTTTAGGAAAGAAAATTGAAATTAATCCTGATAATCTTTGTAATAAAACAGTTGTATGG
>RGXB01000340.1 GCA_010029555.1 bacterium | reverse complement strand
TTTCAACCGAACGAACCATGCGCTCGCATCTGGCAAACATGCCATAAATACCATCACCAGGGTGATTCCAAAGAGAAAGTTTAACTGTACCACCTTCGCCATCCCGTCTTCCAAACGAATGCTTATCGAGTTCATGATCTTCTCTTGCAGACTTGCTTAAAAGTTCAATTTCTTGGGGATCAAAAAAAGATTTTGCAATAACAAAACCATCTTCATGATATCGAGCGATATCAAGATCACTTAGCAATTTTTTGGTCATCAAATCCTCCATATATAATTCATCGCTTTATGCTAATCGATGAGTTGATGGAAGCAACTTTTAAGTGATCAACCCAGAATGGTTTTTCTTCTAGAGAGGTAATCCCAAATAACATAACGATCAAGATCTTTGCCTGCGACAAAAATCACCCTACCCTTGGAACTTTGAGCCATCTTATATGCAAACTGAACATCTTCCGAGGATTGATTCCAGGATGACATCAAAAAAACATTAACAGTGATGCCCTCTCGTGCGCAAAGCATTGCTTCCTTCAAGGTTGCAGCTTCAGTCCTAGGGTCGGGAGGATAAAAAAGATAAAGGTCTTTACCTTCAAAATGTGCAGTTGGTAATCCATCTGTAACAATCATAATCTGCTTGTTGCAAGTATCGGAATTGGCCAATAGATTGCGAGCCTGTTGCAACCCATGCTGAATATTGGTGAAGTGGGGCGGGATATCCATTTCTGTAATATCGGGATCAGACATATCCGCCTTAAGCCTGACCACTGGATCAAAGACAGTCACAGGCTTGGGCATCAATGATACTATTTCAGAACTACTGCGAACCTTTGCAAATGTATACATCTCTACAAAATACAACCTATCCCCAGGATATTCCGAACGAATCAAGCCATCCAATGCCAAACCCATACGCTTCACATTCACATACTGACCATCATACCTCATCGATCCCGACATATCGAGCAATACAACCGTGGCACACTTGGGATTGTTTTTTGTTTTGTTAACCACCAAATCCCC
>RGXB01000339.1 GCA_010029555.1 bacterium | reverse complement strand
CTTTTGGGTAGCGATCGAAATAGGTTTTGATGAATTGTGAGGCTTCCCGCATGGAAATTTTTAACTGCTTACTCAGCCCGTGGGGCCCCAATCCATAGATGATTCCGAAGTTTACAGCCTTGGCTCTGAAGCGCATCTCGTCTGAGACCTGCTCCATCGGTAGCCCAAAAACTAAAGAGGCGGTGTAGCGGTGAATATCTAAACGCTCGTTGAAGGCTTTAATGAGCTGTGGATCTTCAGACATGTGGGCTAAAAGTCTCAGCTCTACTTGAGAGTAGTCGCAGGATAAAAAGCATTTTTTTGGGGGCATAGCCTTAAATGCATGCCGAATGAGATTCCCTACTTCAGTGCGTACCGGAATATTCTGCAAATTAGGATTTGTAGAGGCAAGTCTACCCGTTTGGGTGGTTGTCTGGCTAAAAGTGGTGTGCAGTCTGTGCGTTTTTGGATCAGCCATCTCTATCAAATTCGTTGTATAGGTGGAGCGAATTTTCTCTAACCCTCGATAGGCAATCAGCATCTCAATTATCGGGTGCTGTGTTCGGAGCTCCTCGAGGACCTCAATTCCAGTCGAGTAACCGGTTTTCCCTTTTGCTTTTGTGGGGAGCTTGAGCTCCTCAAAAAGCGCTTGGGCTAATTGTTTGGGGGAATTGAGATTAATCGGATGGCCCAAAATTTTTTCGACCTCTATTTTCAAACTATTACACTGAAAAGAGAGTGTGTCCGAAAGCTCTTGAAGCTCTTTAACATCGATGAAAATTCCCTTTTTTTCCATTTTGAAGAGAATTTTTAGTAAAGGCTCCTCGATTTCATGCAGCACATTTGTAAGCTGCGCTTCACGAATTTTCAACTCGAGAAGCTTTGATAAAGAAAAAAGGGTCTGGACAAACCAGCCAGCCTCATCGTCTTGGATCGTCTCATTGGCATGCTGTTGTAAAATTGCAGAAAATTTTAAGGAGGAATCGGGTTGTAAAAGATAGGCGGCCGGTCTTCATCTCAGCAGCGAGGAGAGTATCTAAA
>RGXB01000338.1 GCA_010029555.1 bacterium | reverse complement strand
CAGCACGTGCTCCACCAAGGCGGAGGCTCTGCACGTGACACGCTGAGTGCTCTCGAACTCGTTGCAGCTGCAGGTGGCGAAGTCGACGCGCAACAGTCGGCATCCGACTTCGTTGAAGCACTGATCAACAAGGACGCTGCGCTTGCGCTGAGCTCGACTGCACGCGCAATCCAGCAAGGTGCCGATCCGCGCTCGCTCACCGAGGACATCGTGCGCGCCTTGCGCGAGTGCTTCCTCTCCGCCATCGCACCGGAGCTCGTCCAACTCCCTGACGGACAGCGCGAGCTCGTCGCCGATCAGGCTCGCCGACTCGGCACACCGCGCACGGTGCGTGCGATCGAGGTGCTCGGTGAGGTGTTGATCGAGATGCGCCATGCACCAGATGCACGACTCTTGCTCGAGGTCGCACTCGTGAAATTGACCTCGACCACCGAGGCCAACGACCTCGGTCCGATCATTGCGCGTCTCGAGCGTTTGGAATCCTCTGGCGTGCGCGACACCAGTGCACCTGCTCCGCGACCCGCACCAGTGAACCCCGCAACGGGGAAGGTGCAGGTGGGGGGTAAGGCTCGCACTGCCAGCTTGCCGAAAGACCCGAGCACACCCGTCGAGCGACCAGCTTCGATGGCCGAGTCGACACCTATTGCTTCGCAACCTGCAACGGATGCGCAGGTGTTGCACCTGTGGCCAACGGTCCTTGCTGGTCTCCGCCCGCCACTCCTTCGTGCATTGTTCAGTGCGGTTACCGCTCACGACTTCGATGGGAAGGCGTTGCATCTCCGTGCGCCGAATGCCGCACATCTCACGAAGGTGAACGAGAAGATCGAAATGGTGCAGGAGCAGTTGTCCGCAGCTGCCGGTCGACCGATTTCACTCGAGATCACCGTGTCCGAAGTCGCCGAGCGCACACCTTCGCGCGGTGCTCCGCGTCCACGCAAGGTCGAGTCGGATCTCGACGACATGGTCGACGTCGCTGAAGTTGTCGATGCCCCGAAGGATGCCATGCCGTCGATGGTCGAC
>RGXB01000337.1 GCA_010029555.1 bacterium | reverse complement strand
TGAAGCGGCTCTTGCCCCTTTTTTTCTGGTTGGAAGGTCGTATCGATCTCGACAGCAATCGTGCCGACAGCATAGGTGTTTTGTGGTTCAATTTTAAAAAAAACCGGGGAGAGTGTGATCCGGCAAGGGATGGAGGAATTTCTACAAAAGCCGACAAAACTGGAGCAATCTCCACCCAAAGTTGAGCCATTAAAAGGGGAAACAAGCGCCTCTGGCGAGAAAAGAGAGCCCATGAGTCTCATTCGAAAAACGATTGCAAAGCGTCTTGTGGACGTCAAAAACGAGACGGCCATGCTCACTACTTTCAATGAGGTGGATATGAGCGCTTTGATGCGATTGAGAAAAGAGCACCAGGAGGCGTTTACCAAACAGCACGGTATAAAGCTTGGGTTTATGGCTTTTTTTACAAAAGCGGTCGAGCGGGCCCTTGGAATCTATCCAAAAGTCCATGCACGTATTGATAAAGATTCGATTGTTTATCCCACCGGTGTGCATGTGGGGATAGCCGTTTCTACAGAGAGAGGGCTTGTGGTTCCGGTAGTGCGTCATGTGGAAAAGCTGACATTGGCGCAAGTGGAAAAAGAGATCGCCCAATTAGCTCAAAAGGGGCGTGAGGGGAAATTAACCGTAAAGGATTTTGAGGGGGGGTCATTTACCATCACAAATGGCGGGGTGTTTGGTTCTTTATTATCGACCCCAATTTTGAATCCTCCGCAAAGCGGAATTCTGGGGATGCACGCGACGTTGGACCGACCTGTAGCGATTCAGGGAAAAGTGGAGATACGCCCTATGATGTACATCGCTTTAAGCTATGATCACCGGATCATTGACGGAAAAGAGGCTGTTGGATTTTTAGTTGAGGTCAAGCGCTGGTTGGAAAATCCCGAAATCGGAGTTTTAGGTTTATGACGAAATCGATTGTGATTGTGGGGGGAGGACCCGCTGGTTATGTGAGCGCCATACGGGCGAGCCAGTTAGGAGCAAAAGTCACTTTAGTAGAACGGGGCCCCACGCTTGGGG
>RGXB01000336.1 GCA_010029555.1 bacterium | reverse complement strand
TCGACATCGTCTGATCGCTGCGCGCGAATCAGCACATTCCAACCGAACTGTGACACCGCGTTGCGCGCTTCACCCTCTGGCATACCGACGAGATCAGGAACCTGATAGCTCGTTGCGCTCAAGTTCTGCCACGCGAGCACCCCTGACACGGTGAGCGCAACGACAGCCGCAATCGACCACAGCATGCGATAGCGACGTCGCTCTGAGCGCGGTGCGGTGACGGCGACATCGGCGGTGGTGGGCGGTGGCGTCACGACTTCCGCCGGCGATGAGGTGGGCTGCGGTGGCGGCACTGCATCAAGTTGACGAGTGATGGTGTCGCGAAACGACTCGGTAGTGAGCGATTCAATCGGCTCTGGGCGCGGCAGCTTCGTCGCGAGTTGCGCGAGCGCTTGGCCAAACTCAAGCGCCGACGCGCGGTCGGCGGCGTCAGGGCGTGCCGCCTTTTCCATCGGCACGGCGACGGGCCCGATGTCGGCCGAGACTGGCAACAACTTGCCGGCGCGCTGAGCAAGCGTCACGGCCGCCGAGTCGGCAGCGAACGGCACTTCACCGCTGAGCATCTCGACCATGGTCAGCGCAAGCGCATACACATCGGCCGCTGCAGTAGGCGTGGTGTCGGTCGCGAGTTCAGGTGCCGCGTAGCGCCCCTGTTCTGTTGTCATCTCTGCGATGGTCGGCGCGGCCCGCTTGATGCCGATGCCTGCGAGTCGCGCACGAGAGTCGGCACAGACGAACACGTTCGCCGGGCGCACGTCGCCGTGGGTGATGCCCAGTTGGTGCAGGTGATGCAACGCACGACAGACATCGATGCCAATGACGAGCGCCTGCGAAGCCGTGAGTCGGCGGCCGCGATCAAGCAATTCGCGCACCGAGGTGCCCGTGATTCGCTCGGTGACGACGAAGAGATACGTGACACCGGCGATGCTCACCTCGCCCCAATCGAGCGGGGCGACGAGCACCGGATGCTGAACCCCGGCGACCGAGAGCAGGTGCTGCTGAAAGCCGTCGATTGCTTCG
>RGXB01000335.1 GCA_010029555.1 bacterium | reverse complement strand
TGGCGAATCCAAAGCGACAGTTTCCGCGCGTGACGGCTGGGGCTCATTGAAGGCGGTCACGAACGGCAACATCGTCGAACTCGACGACGACATTCCGTCGCGTTGGGGACCACGAATCGTCGACTTCGTGATCGCGATTCGGGACGCCATCGCGGCGCTCCTGGTCAACAGCTAGTCCGTTCGACTCGGAACGAGGAGTACCAATGACGAGTGCTCGAGGCGGTTCACGACTGTGGTTGTGGGTCGTCTCGAGCGCCGTCATCCTTCTCGTGTCGTGTGTGCTCGGTCTCATGATCGGGCCGGCAGGTCCGCAGTGGTGGAGGATTCCACTCGAATTGCTCGATCGGATTCCGTTCGTCAACATCGATAGCGGGATCGCCGCACGCGACTGGACGATCGTCTGGCAGATCAGGGCACCGCGCGTGGTGCTCGCGGCAATCGTCGGCGCGACACTTTCGCTCTCCGGTGCGAGTTTCCAGGGCGTCTTTCGCAATCCGCTCGTCGATCCCTATCTTCTCGGCGTCGCGGCAGGAGCCGGCCTCGGCGCAACGCTCGTGTTCGCGTTGGGTGGCTCGCGACCGACGGATTGGCTGATCGATCCGCTGCCATTGGTGTCGTTCGGTGGCGGTATGGCGGCGGTTTTCTTCACCTACATGGTGGGTACCTCGTTCGGAAAGACGAGATCGAACATCAGCCTCGTGCTCGCTGGAGTGGCGGTGACGTCGCTTGCGACGGCCATCCAGACGTTCGTGTTACAGCGGAACAACGACGTGGTGCGCCAGGTGTACGCGTGGATCCTTGGTCGACTGTCGAGTGCGACCTGGGGAGACGTTCGATTGGTCTTGCCTTATGTCGTCGTCAGCACCGTCGTGCTCCTCATGCACCGACGCTTGCTCGACGTGCTTCGTGTCGGTGATGACGAGGCTCTCGCACTCGGCACGAACATCCGTCGCGTGCGCCTGATCGTCGTGCTTGCCGCCACCCTCGGAACGGCCTCGGTGGTGGCCGTCAGTGGGTTGA
>RGXB01000334.1 GCA_010029555.1 bacterium | reverse complement strand
GCACCTGAAAAAGTCTGCGTTGAGCGGATTTTAGACCGTCTTATTTGCATCGATTGTGGTTTTATTACGAGTAAGAAGGGGGGGCGCAAGGTCGGGGAGGTCTGTCCAAACTGCCAGACGCATCAACTCTCTTTAAGGATGAACGATAACCTCAAAGTGACTTTGAAACGGTTGAAAACCTTTCACGAGGAGATCAGGCCCCTTCTTCTAAAAACCTATGAAAAAGAGGAAATAACTGAGTTTTGTAGCGACCTCCCATGGGAATCAATGGAAAAAGAAATGAAAGTTCTGTTGCCTTTGTAAAAATCATCCTTCTTACTCGTAATAAAACCACAATCGATGCAAATAAGACGGTCTAAAATCCGCTCAACGCAGACTTTTTCAGGTGCATCAAAAAGGATCACCCTCCTTTTAACCCCCAGCCCTTGGAGGTGGGCATTAAGCCGATGCCAATCCTCAAGAGTTCTCCCGTATCCGTCGATGATCACGGGGACTTTTTTGTGCAAGAAAGCCTCTACTCTTGTGGCAACAAGTTGAAAGAGTGTATCCGAATCAACATACTCCCCCTTTTCGACAATCTCCTCAAGTTTACGCCCTAGATCGGTTCCGCTTAAAATCTCTTCACGGATCACATCCCCGGCGCTAATGTGGCCGTACCCTACTTGTTTAGCAAAAGAGGAGAAGGTCCCCTTCCCACTTCCGGGAGGTCCCATCAATAATATCGCCTCGTTCCCCTTCAAAAATGGGGAAAAACAGCACACTAGTATACAAAACAGTTTTCTTAGACTCTTCATCAACAAGCCCCTCCCTGATCGGTTTCAAATTTCTCTATCCGCTCCATGGCTGCCAAAAAAAACAGATCTCTCCATTCTTTATAGGGGCTATTCGTAGAGGGGTTTTCCATCTGCAGATGGCACCAAGCTGTCCAAAAAAGGTCGGATACGATCCGATAAAGAGCCATGCAATCCCTATCTTGTTGAGTCGGCCGATCCGTGTAGTTGCCCAAAATCTGCCACATCAT
>RGXB01000333.1 GCA_010029555.1 bacterium | reverse complement strand
TTATCTTGGGTAAACATATAGATCAATAAGAAGATAGAATTGTGAATCAAAACCAGCACAAACGCCCCTGTGATCATTGCTTTATGTAAGCTCAAGGCGCAAATATGCTGCGAAGTTACCCAAGGAATACAGCATGGCAGAAGGCAGGGATTAAAACAAAGGAGAGGCATGGACTCTTTTTTTGCCATGGTATTTCACTAAATAATCTGGGATATAATAAAGGCATGGAGACATCAAAAAACAATTCTATTTCCAACTCCCGCTATTGGTACATCGCAAGCCTTTTGCTTTTGATACTTCTTGGACTGTACTTTTGTTATCTTTCTGCCAAGTGGTACTGGCAACGCTCGGCATTAAACGAGATTTCAACCATTCAGGAATCATTGCAGTCAGAAAAAGCAAAGGATTGGCCTAAGGAGAAAAGAACGATTGCTCAAGAGCGAATCCAATACCTTGAAAAAGGTCTTGACAAGGAATCTAAAAAAGAACTTACAGATCGTAATACGAGGGCTGGCCTTAAAAAGGTGGAGTTGGAGTTCGATCGAATTCTACATTTAGATCAAAAAGAAAAGATCATCGAGCTGGATATTTGGATCGATCGAGAAGAAAAATCAAGACAAGATCGAGAAAATCAACAAGCCCTATTACGCAGGCAGGGTAAAGCAATCTCATCAAAAAAGGAGGGTGGTTTTCTTAATAATCAAGATCTATCCAACTTGCTGGATGTCACGACTCCCGAACTTCGGGCAAAGTTTCATCAACTGGTCAAGGAAATAAACCAAAGGCGCCAGGGTAGAAACCTTCCACCCTGGAATCCTTTTGGTTCAGAATGAAACTCTATTCCTTGCCAGCAAATCGGTGCCCAGCGATTGGCAGTTCCACTTTATATAGCCCTGTACGAGCAGTGACATAAAAAGTTTTCATATCTTTACCAGCAAAGCAGCAGTTGGCGGGTTGCTCTGGAAAAGC
Source organism: bacterium (assembly GCA_010029555.1). Classification (GTDB taxonomy): domain Bacteria; phylum Chlamydiota; class Chlamydiia; order Chlamydiales; family RGXB01; genus RGXB01. The sequence goes on along the minus strand of RGXB01000333.1, from coordinate 80 downwards.
AATGGTACCCAAATGCTTCCCTGTGCTTGAAAAAATCTGGATACCAAGCCCTGAAGTGATGTAAAGATTACCCTTGATAT
>RGXB01000332.1 GCA_010029555.1 bacterium | reverse complement strand
TGACAAAAAGACCCTTTTTTCCGGGGATGGCTGCCTCATTGACTATTGAACCAGGCCCTTTTTATGAGGCTTTGAGGTCAATTGCCAAATCGGAAGATCGCTATGTGGCTCTTTCTATGACCAAGAAAGAGAATATCGGGATCTATTCTGTAGGTTTTAACGACCTTCATCCGATAGGCGTTCTTGCAAAAGTTTTACGAGTGGCCCCTCTGCAAGAGCAGGGAGCTCAAGTTTTTTTAAGCGTCGAGTGTCGTATTGAGCTCAAGAACCCCAAAACGCAAACTAAGCCGTTGAAGGCCTCTTTTGTCCCCCATTTTGATAACTTGGAGGGAGAAGACGAGGAGCTGATCAAAGCCTATTCAACAAGTATTTTGACGACGACCAAGGAGCTGTTAAAGCTCAACCCCCTTTTCAAGGAGGAGCTGCAGGTTTTCTTGGGTCACTCCGATTTTACTGATCCAGGACGGCTTGCCGATTATTCGGTGGCGTTGACAACAGCGACCCGCGAGGAGTTACAGCAAGTCTTAGATGCGCTTGATCTTAAAGAGAGGAGCGAAAAAGCGCTTCTTCTATTGAAAAAAGAGCTCGATTTAAATCAGCTGCAAAATACGATCACCCAAAAAATTGAAGCGAATATCACCAAATCGCAAAAAGAGTATTTTCTCAAAGAACAGCTTAAAACAATCAAAAAAGAGCTTGGTCTTGAGAAAGACGACAAGACTTTAGATGTGGATAAGTTTGAAAAACGTCTAGAGAAGTTGACTGTTCCTGCCCCCATTTTGAAAACCATCCATGAGGAGCTGGATAAGCTTGCTTTTTTGGATGTGCAATCAGCTGAATATGGGGTCTGCCGAAATTACCTCGACTGGCTTACTTTAGTCCCCTGGGGATTGAAATCGAAAGATGTGTTTGATGTCGAACTGGCAAAAGAGATCCTCGACAAAGACCACTATGGCCTTGAGGATGTCAAGGAGCGAATTTTAGAAATTATTGCAATTGGTCAGCTTAGCCGTACTACCCGAGGAAAAATCATCTGTTTAGTCGGACCT
>RGXB01000331.1 GCA_010029555.1 bacterium | reverse complement strand
CGCAGGTTGAAGCGTAGAGCTTCGATGTAATTTTTGATTAGCGGCCTGTTAAGATCGAGATCAGCTTCAATGCGAATGGCTTGATCTAGGCACACGTTCTTTTTTAAATCAAAGTGTTTAATCTGTTTCACGTGTTACCCCTATTTCCCTTTGACCGATTTCGTGATCTCAACAATCCCGTTAGTAGCACCAGGAACGGCACCTTTCACAAGAATCACCTCGTTTTCACGATCGATTTTTACAATTTTGAGGTTTTGGATAGTCACCCTTTCATTCCCCATATGTCCGGCCATTTTACGACCTTTCCATACGCGACCAATAGATGAGCGCTGCCCTGTAGAACCTCCGTGGCGGTGAATAGGGCCCTCACCATGTGAGTAACCAAATCCTTTAAATCCATGGCGCTTCATAACACCCTGGAAACCTTTACCTTTGGAAATCGCGGTAACGTCAACGCTTTTAACGTCTTCAAGAACAGAAAGATCGATTTCCGTTCCTAGCTGGTAGTCTCCGACGTTGGCTACTCTTGATTCAATTAAATATTTTCGTGGCTCTAGTGCATTCTTCTCAAAGTGGCCGATTTGGGGCTTTGTATGATTTGCCCTTCTCGCTCCTGTCAACTTTTCAGTAGCTAACTGGATTGATTCGTATCCATCTTTTTCGAGAGTTTTCACCTGAGACACTACGTGCGTTTTAAGCTGCAGAACAGTGCAGGGTACTACATTACCTTGATCATCAAAGTGATGTGTCATCCCCTTCTTTCTGCCGATTAGCTTCAATGTTTTCGACATAGGTCTTCCTTCGAAACGAGGTGATTTTTTCAATTTTTTTAAGAATAAATCTCTCTAAAGAGTCTCTTGGGGAAGAGAGTAGCAAAAGATTCATTTTTCTACAAACTAATTTTAGGAACCCATCTCCCCTGTTTTAAAGGGTGTAAAGGTTTTTTTGATGTCCGTTTTTTTTAAAATTTTAATTAGTTTTTTTTAAAAAAATTTGAGCAAGAATTGAGGTGGCGATCGAGGCCGCCATCCACCCCAGAAGAATCGCCG
>RGXB01000034.1 GCA_010029555.1 bacterium | reverse complement strand
ATAAGCTAACCGTTGCGATTCATTGCCGAATGGGTGGGGGATTTGATCGTGAGGGTCTTGGGGAAGATCCTTTATTTGCCGGAAAACTTCCCCCCTTTAAATTTTACCTAGACGCCTTAAATCTTTTTTGTAAACTTTGTCCAACTGAGGATATCTATTTTCATGTTTTTACGGATGATGCCCATCCAGAAAGGTTAGCCTTTTTGATCGAGGATCATGTAAAAAGTTTACGGTCTGCCCCTTTTTCTGTGGGGTATAGAACAAAAGGAAATTCCCACCGTCAAAATATCCTTGAGGACATGTTTTCGATGATGCAATTTGACTGCCTTATTCGCCCCGAATCGAATTTTTCAATCATCCCCTCACTTTTAAAAGAGTATAAAATTTTGATCCACCCTGATATATGGTATACCAAGGGTGATCTAAAATACATGAAACTAAAAGTTACAAAAAATTAAAGGATTTGCTATACATCATAACATTAAATTTTTTCACTCCTATTGATGTTGCACTTTATTTTTAGTAAACAGTACAAATGGCAAAGAAATGACTAAAAAAATTTATGCGTTGCTCCTTTCCTTCCTCCTTTTTTTTAAAATTTTTGGTAAAGAAACAACCGATTACTCGATTGTTTTTGTGCATATTGGCCCATCGATACCTGAATACACGGCAACAGCAATTAAGCAATCTAGGCTTTTTAATCCAAAAGCAGATATTTATTTAGTAGCTCAAACACAAGCATACAAAAACCTTTGTCTCACCAAGGATCTTGCCCAGTTTGATCCCATCTTTGTTTCTACTGAGTCCCTTCCTTTATCAAGCGATCATGCGAAATTCCAAAAAAAATCAAAACTCGACAATCTCTATCGCAACGGTTTTTGGCGTTATGCTACAGAACGTTTTTTCTATTTAAACGCGCTCATTTCCTCAAAGGATTTGAAGAATGTATTTCATATGGAAAATGATGTGATGCTTTATTGCGATCTAGAGGAGTTTATAGAGGTTTTTTCTGCTAACTATAAGGGAATAGCTGCAACATTTGATAATGAAGAACGTGTGATCCCTGGCTTCTTGTATATTCATGACGACCAATCGATCGGTTCCCTGACTCGCTTTTTAGCAAAAAAATCCCTTAGTGGAGAAAATGACATGGTCACTTTGGCAGCATTCAAATTTGTAGAAAACGGAAAATATATAGATAATCTCCCTATCATTTTTCCCAGTTATGCAGAAAAACACCCACTAGTTAGTTCTTATAAACATCGAACAGACAATCCTAAAAAATTTTTCAAGAATTATGAGCTGTTCGAAGCGATATTTGATGCAGCCGCCCTAGGGCAGTACCTTGGTGGAGCAGATCCACGTAACGGACACCTTCCTGCTGGTTTTATTAATGAATCCTGTCTTTTCAATCCCTCTTTTTTAGATTTTATTTGGCAAATTGATCCTAAAGGGAGAAAAGTTCCCTATGCCATGTTTGAAGGGCAAAAAATCAAAATAAACAATCTTCATATTCATTGTAAAAATTTGGAAGCTTTTTTCTCAGGTAACGTATGAAGGCACTTGCATGGTTTTTATTTACTCTAATATGCTTTAAGCAGGTGGGGTTTAGTGCTGATAGACGCCCCTCTTTTCCCTTCATCACCGGGGACGGCTTTCGTTCTATAAGTACGCACATTTTTGATGAAACCGGTCAAAACTTTCAGCCGTGGGAAGTGCAACAGGGAGATACCATTTTTGTAAAATCAGATTATATCAGTAATTTTTACGAAAATATCCATCCAAAAATTTTTTCAGATTATATTCTTATAACCCATAATTCCGATTTCAGTGCCTCCTCAGGTTGTAGAGAGTTGCTTGAACAGGACAGGTTAATTGCCTGGCTTGCTCAAAATGCCTATGAGTTATCTCACCCTAAGTTGATTCCAATACCTATAGGTTTAGAAAATAGGTATAACCGAAATGGCGATCCTAGTCGAGTGGAGATGGCGATAAAAAAATTTCAGAATTCGGAAAAAAGAAATATTTTTATTTATATGAATTTTAACATAGCTACTTCCCCGGGGGAAAGGGGAGAGGTTTTCTCCCTGTTCAAAGACAGGTCATACGTAGTATCTTCTCCGAAAGCGTATCCTGCTTTTCTTAAAGATTTGGCTAGATCAATGTTTGTGCTCTGCCCTAGAGGGAACGGGTATGATTGTCATCGCACATGGGAGGCTTTGTTGATGGGAGCTATTCCGATAGTAAAAAGCTCGTCTATGGACCCTTTATTCAAGAACCTCCCGGTGTTGATAGTAAATGACTTTAAAGAATTAGATGACGAATTTTTACAAAAAAAATATGAAGAAATACGATCAAAACCTTTTGATAAAAGAAAGTTAACGATGGATTATTGGGCAGATATTTTAGTCAAACTCTCAGAAAAATCACGCGAAAAGAGTCGATAATTTTATGGTTATGCAATGGATAACCCTCCTCTATTTGTTTTGTGCGCAAATGAATCTCGTGGAGGCAACAAATCTAGAGAAATCTGTTAAAGAAATTCGGGCTCAGCACAATATTGTTGTGAAAAACTACGATTTGTATCCTGAAGATCCTATTGATGTGGTTATTCCCTGTACCTATAAAGATCTTTTTACCCTCAAGAGGGCGATTGAGGGAATACGTACTTATGGTGTCAATGTTCGCCGAATTATTGTCGTGTCTGTAACTCCATTAGAAGCGGACGCAGAGTGGTTTGATGAGGCTCTATTTCCTTTTAACAAGTATAGCATAGCGCTAGAAATTTTAAAAAATGGATCTAAGGCGCAGTGTTTTATTGAAGAGCCTAAATCTAGAATAGGCTGGATCTACCAGCAATTACTGAAACTTTATGCACCCTTTGTGATTCCTGGGATTTCATCTAATGTTTTGATTTTGGACGCAGATACAATTTTTCTCAATAAGACAAGATTTATGGATAGTTCGGGGTGGGTTCTTTTTAACATAGGGTCCGAGTATCATGCCCCTTATTTTTCGCATATGCCAAAAGTCCTTCCTTACTTGAAGAGAGTTCATCTTGACTATTCGGGGGTAACACACCATATGTTGTTCCAAAAAAGTATTTTGCAAGACTTTATAAACCAGGTAGAGGAATTTCATGAATGCCCTATGTGGAAGGCGATTTGCCGAACGATAGACCTTAATGAGTTACGTGGTTCTTGTTTTTCTGAGTATGAAATGTATTTTAATTTTTGTCTTTTAAATACCAATCAAAGAAATATTAGACCTCTTTCTTGGCGTAATGTTACAACATTAATGAATATGGAAAAGCTTCGCCGACGGAACATCGCATACCTCTCTTGTCACGAATGGTCAAGAACCGACTAGAAACTATTTATTTTTTATTATAAGTAAGACTTTGGAAGCTAGAGTAACCTGCAAAGTAGAAATGCCCTTAAAAAAGGGAGGGGCGCTTATTTTGTATGTTTTCAAATCTTTAAAAAATAAATAATGCGGTTTTTTACGTTTTATTCTTTGCTGATTTTATATCAATTTTGTATAGTTATTTTTTGAAGATATTATTTAAGTTTTGGAGATTGCAAATATTTTTATGGCTAAAAAAAAGTGGTTTGGGGGACGGTTTGGGGATAATCTTTTAAGTTATTTGCATGCGAAGTGGATTTCTTATAAATACAATATGCTGCTTTTATATAAACCATTTCCCTATTCCGACGAATTAGCTTTAAGTGAACTTGAAACTAAAATAAATGATTATTATTACGACCATGAAATTAACATTTTTAAAAGAAAGATGGTTTGTGATTCGAATTTGCGTTACTTTAGACCCTCAGATTTGCTAAAAAAAAATCCTTCTGGTTCTATTCTATATGTTGTCCCCTATTTTCCTGAGGGCGGTTGCAAGAGAACTTGGTTTTTTAACGGTTCCAAGAAATGGTCATATTTTGACGTTGATTGGAAAGATCAAATATTTAGATCGATTGCTTTAGAAATGCTAAGGCCAATAAAATTTTTTAAACTTTGTGATTTTGACTGCCTAATTCGGCCTGATTCTAATTTTTCAAGAGTTCCGTCACTTTTGAAAGAGTATAAAGTTCTTATATACCCTTCTGATTTGGAAAAATTGGGCGATCGCAATTACATTATATCAAAAATAGATGTAGTCAGAAATGAGTAGACTTTTTGGATTTAAGACATGTTATGAAAACAGGCTTCAACTAGCCTGTTTTTAAATCTTAAAGGTAGTGTAAATTCTTTCCTTTTTAAGGAGAGTAAAAATAATCTTTGAAAACTATTGGTAAATATTTTATCAAAAATAGATTAGTTCAAAAGGCGAAATGATGAAAAAGAAATCCGATAAATCGAGCCAACAGAAAAAAAAGCACAAGGGCAAGTCTTAGGGGGGAATTAATCAGGGGGAAAGCTTTGGTACGGCCATGTGTATCGATGGGATGTAGCCGAGATAGGGCTTCGTAGTATCAAGCCCCAGCTTGTGTGGGGCTATTTAAAATGGTATTTTTTTACCCCTTTAGGAGCTTTTAGAGTTTTTTTGGTTATTCTTAGGTTCTATGCTCAAAGAGGGGGCTAGGAAATCCAAATGGTGGAAAAGGGGTTGTCTAAAGGGAAAAGAACCTGCGTAACTGATAGGATCATGAAATTTGCAACCGGCCAGGGATCTAATTGAGTTTATGGGGCTCAAGCTTCTCTCTTCAGGAGGCTCCTTTTGGTCCGCGATAGATTTTGTAGAAGAGTTAGCTTCGATGCCTTTCAAAGTCATTTTGGCAATAATTTTCTGCCTCATCCGCACCATAGCACACATATGCAAAGCTTGTCTTAATTGTATTTCGAATGCAAAAAATTTATTGATTTTATGCATTTTTTTCTCAGCCTCATTGAGCAGTTGAGGCTCAACCTCTTGGTTACCTTGCGAACTGCTATTTTGTTTTGTAATAATTCGCCCAATAGCCCGTTCTTCTTTTTTTTTCTCTTTTAAAAGGTTGGCTAGATTAGCCTGTAAACCTTTCTGTCTTTTACCTAAAATTTGTTCCTTATGAACCAAGCTATCTTGGTCCTGAAAAATTGGATGGAAAATAGATGATGAGGTAGTGGTAACGGAGTGCATGAAAGGCGTCCTTTTTAAAAAAAAAATTTTATCTTGATAAGGAATCGTTTATTATCGTCTAGATAAACGATATTCATTAAGGTTCTAAATCTTAGAGGGTGCTGTTTTTTTTTATCCCTTGTAGGGTATTTTATAATACAAAAAAACTGGGTTAAGCGAGTTTAAATAGTAATAACTTTTTAAGCAAATTAATTGAAAAAATATTACCGAATCTTTAAATTGATTATATAAAAAACTTTCTATTATAGTATTTATGTAAAAAGTTTTTTTAAAAAATAAATATTGTTATTTAGTTAAATCCATTATAAAATATTAAACATTAATAAAAGGCAAAAATCATGTCTATTCAAGTAAGTAATTTTAAAACTCAATTTTTCGATCACTTTCCCCAAGATACCATGGAAAAAGCTTTGCAAGGCGCTTGTGCCTCAGCTGCTATCCGTGTTATTACCGGAGCTAGTGGCAAGGCGGCATTACGTGGGGCGGGTTTGTCAGGCATAGCTACGCTAGTCAATTCAACAGTATTTGCTTTAATTAAGACCGTATTTCATAATAATCCGATTATGGCCATATGTACCACTTGTGCTCATGTATTTACATTTTGGCCTTGGATTGACTCTATGGATAAATCTTTGGACGGTAAGACAACTTCTGGTAGTATTTTAAAATTTATCACATTCTTTTTTCTGAACCCCTCCATTTTCAGCACTAGACAATCTGCTATAGCACACGTTCTGTGATCTATATGCTCAAAAAAAGGATTTTTTGATCCTCCTTTTTTCAAACCCCAGGCTCTTGAAGTTTGGGGTTAAACTTTTTCAAACCAAACCATTCTTTAAAAAGTGCCGGTCCTCTCACGAACGGACAGATTACTTCTCAATCAAAAGAGATGCTCAATTCATTGAATCATTATTAAGCCGCTCAGTTATTGCAGAAAATGCTCATCGATTTTTAAGATTAACTAACCCAAAGAACACAAAAATTAAGCTTAAGCGACTAAATACCAAAAAATAGGCAACTCATGCTCAGGTAGTTAAGAATTCTCTTTTGTCTTAATAATTTATTCCTATATTAAAATTAAAATGGTAATTAATTATGAAAAAAGAAAAACAGAAATCTACGAAAAAAGATAGCCAAAAGGAAAAGACTATAGGGTTTCTTATTTTTTTATGTAATATGCTGATCTGTAGTGGCTACGTGTTATATAACTTTATGGGGTAGTTTTTCGAAAAATACGAGCGAATCGCATCTTTTGCAAGAACTTCAGTGCGTTTAAAGGATTTTTTGATCCTCCTTTTTTCAAACCCCAGGGGCCTGGGGTTTGGGATTAAAACTTTTTCAATCCGTTCCTTCTAAAGAAGGGGGGGGATACATGGCAGCAGAAATAGGTAAACAGCAGGGTTTATATCATAGACTTTACTCTTAATCATAAAAAATTCTATGGAATAGGTTGATCCAAGTTCATCGCGCTCTGAATTAGAGACGTAAAATAAAACCGGATAGTCTTTTTTTATCGTTAGATTCGAAAGAAACAAATAAACCAAATCTATTCCAATCAATTTTTTTTGTCAGGAACCCAAATACGTTCACCTGTCTCATTTCTGTATTCTTTATATCCCGGTAAGTCGAGGGGAGCAGTGTCTTTTTTTCCTAAGGTAAATATGGGCTTACTTGTTACATATCCGTCAAATCCACCCATCTTTGTCCCTTTTTTCCAGGGTATTTCTGCAGCTTTATCGATATTTTCCACCCATCTTTGTCCCTTTTTTCCAGGGTATTTCTGCAGCTTTATCGATATTTTTAGGATACATATCCGACATAGAATTTCTCCGTTTTGACTAACTTACTAGTAGGATAAAACCTTTTTATTTGTAAAACAAAAATTATAGATCACCGCCACACGCATGTCCCTTGAAGCATTAAATGTGAGAAAAACTTTTTCTCATGGGTATCTTCAAAAAGTAGTCGGGGAAAAGATTGGGGTAAAGGAAAACTCCCAAGAAAAGTGTTGTTTTTTTATTCCCTGTTGGGGTTAATAAGAAAAATTTTTTTCAAGAATGTAAGGAAAAGAAAATAGCAGTAAATGTCCATTTACTTAGGATTTGCACCCAAAGAAAACAAATGATAGAAAGGGTTTTTCAAAATTTAGGTCAGAACCCAAAGGGGGAAATTTAATTCCTATCCTTACGAACGTTAACTTTTAGATAATTAAAAAATAGGGTTTTAATGCACAAAACGAAAAAAATCTGTTTAGTTTTTTTATTGACATCCACAACATCTTTATTTGCGCAATCCGAGAGTTTTAACGTCAACGAACCCTCAAGAATGAAAGAGGGTTTATATGTAGGAGTTGGTGTCGGTGGGAACATGTATCACGATACACTCACCGTTTGCAATACCAGTACATCTAACCAAATCAGTAAATCGTTTAACACTACCGATACACAAGCTAGTATCTTTGCTGGTGTTGGAAAAACCTTTCGCGACACTTATTACCTAGGAGTCGAAGCAAATAGTTATTTTCCCAATCACTACATCCTTTGGTCAAAACGCCCGGGTGTTACTGTAACCAATTTAACGTACGAAACATCTTTCCAAATACAAGATTATGTGAACTTAGATTTGCTACCCGGTTACCGTATTTCCCCAGAGTGGTTGATCTATATTCCACAAATCCTACGATCTTTTCTCTTGTGGTTGCTATGATCGGATGTGTTTTTAGAAATTTCTCTCTCCAGCCTGTTGTTTCTAAGCTTTTTAGTGGTGCCCAGGCGTTTACTTGCTCTTGGGTGTAGTGCTCACTATTGATTTTATGAATAGTGTGGTAGTAGATGCTCGCCAGAGCTTGGACATCTTCAGGTTGGTATTCTCTTAAAAAGATTTCTTGTTCCATAATATTTTCGAAAAATACGAGTTAGAGAGGGTGTGAATTTACTACAAAGTACAAAAAATTTTCAGTTATTTTTAACAGGGGCAAGGGAGAAAAGCAAAAATAAGGAGGATAGCGAAGGCTTGTAAAAACACTATCAGGGTATTTTGCTGTAATCTTCCTGCAATAGCATAAATTAAGAAAAGCTTGACATAGACAAAAACCGCAGAACTTAAAATCAATTGATTTTGAAAATTATGAGTCCAGGAGGGTAAACCGAAAGTCAAGATATAAATAGGAACAAGAAGTCTTAAAATCGGTGGAATACCTAATAAAATGAATGCCCCGATGAACGAGTCCAAAAATTTCCTGTAGTCATTATTTTTTAAACTTAGATAACCACGGATCAAAAAAAATTCTAAAAAAATTAATGAAGCATAGAAAACCATTTGTCTTTCTAATGTAGAGATTCGAAGATAGACAACCCAGGATGTTTGTAAACAAACTAGCAAACTATATAAAATAATAAACGAGTATAATCGAGAGAATAATTTAGAAATCTGACCTGGTTTTTGTATAAATATTAGAATACTTTGAAAAACTAACAATAATACTAAGATTGACGAAAGCATTATATGCAAATCAAGGCTCAAAGTCGATTCTAAAATAATGTTATATCGTTGCCAAACACCAAGCACTATGCGGTCGTAAATGGGTTCTGCAAACACCAAAATGGTAAGGAAAGCTGTCTCTAGTAAAGCTAAAAAATAAACAATCCCAGTCCTTTTACTCGATATTCCCATCGGGTTAAGAATAGACATATTTTTTCCTTAACACTACTTTGTTAGTATTTTTGTCGATGAGTAACAATTCCCATTATGCTGTCGTTTTAGGAGAAATAAACCATAATCGGAGCGATACTTTAATAGTACACACCTTAAAATCTCTATTAGTTGATTAAAAAAATATCAGTCAATTTTTTTCGCAAAATGGAATAAAAGTTCCCTATCACCAGTCTGTTTTTTGAGAAATCGTAGTTGTAAAGGACATTGGTCTCTTCAAATTTGTCGGAGCCAAAGCGTCTGTCATCGAAATAGGTGCAATCTCCAATCATGATAATTGACCCTTTTTTAGAATGTTATATTAGCATCCAGATATTTTTTGGTAACAAGAAAAACCACCCCTTTTTTGACAGAAACAGGCAAATGGGGGGTAAAGGTTTGTTGTCTCACGGACATTAACCATGATTGGGGTGCTTCCAGGCTTTTACTCTTTAAGTATGACCTAAGAGAAAAAAACAAAAAAAAGGGATATGAGTCCTAAATTTAAAAGAATAAATAAGAATTCCGTTAAACTTTGATTCTTTGTTTGTATGGACCGCGCATGAAATAAATTGTGGCACTCGTGACAAAGAACAACTAATTCATTCAAATGGGCGTGTTCATAACCATGAATTTCATAATTTCTGTGGTGAGTATTCAGACCACTTGAAGAGTTGCATACCTGACATCTAAACCCTGCAAGATACTTTTTGTATGAGGTTATTGCCCTCCAGTAAGGCGTCTTTAAAAAACTTTCATAGGTCAAGCTCTTGATGTGATCAGACACCTCTCTGTAATTTACATCAGAATATTTTAATTTTATCATCCTATCTTTAGGCGATAACCCTAAATCCCAATTTTTATTCGGTTGCAGGTAATTTTCAATAAATGAACGGGTATTCTCTAAGATTTCTGCATATCTAGATTTATGAAATGAATCCTCGTTGTTTTTTATATCGGACATAAGGATTAAAGTTCGGGGTTTTTTTTCATAGGGATGAGATCGTCGGCGAAAAGGGGTGCACAAACCGTTTTTTCAGAGGGCAGATAGATGGCTCCGCAGATGCTTGCCCTTATTTCTGTTGAATGGGTCATTTGCTCCCCCTATAGTTCCAAAATCTATAATATTATAAAAAATATAAGGATATCTGCGCTATCGCTAAATGGTTCGCCCTCGATTAACCGGCCTTTACGGGGGTACTGCCGAGGCGTGCCCTTGGCGGTAAGAGTAGCCCGGTGCGACTAAAAGGTTGCTAGAGATTCCTCGGTCCTCTGTTGGCTTTTGTTGGGTGTACCGTAGAGGCCAAGTAAGGATAGCAGCTAACCTCTTGAATAGGGCAGAAACGACGTTAGCCATCTTTTTTAGAGGGTTGAGGACTAACCGTTTAAACCGGGAGGGGGGTGAAAGTCTAAAAAGGTTGACTAAAGAACCCTTTTCTGGGGTTGGATTTCCCTCAAAACAGATCGATAAATCTTGCTCTGGTTGAGCCGTTTTAAAGAAAATCACCTTCACCGAGAGGGAGGTTATTTTATCTGCAATAGGCCCATATTCCGGATGCCTTTCTAGAACACTTGACAGAAGTTCAATAATACGGGGTTCCAGCTCTCTTTTTAAAGGGTCTCGTTTATCTTCAAGAAAAGATTGTCTTGTGTCGAGTAGCCATTTTGCGTTGGCATATTACTATTGCGTTTGGTTATATAAATCTTTGAAATGGTTG
>RGXB01000330.1 GCA_010029555.1 bacterium | reverse complement strand
GAACATTTATTAATCATACACCAAGGCGTTGCCAAAGGATTAGATAAAAATAAAAATTCTCGAGCAAGACAGAATTTTGAAAGAACTCAAAACCCCTATCAATAACTATGTTTAACAAGTGAAAAGAATTAATGCAATATTTATTTATAGAAATATCCAATTATTTCGATAAAAACCATTTAATCGTATTATTCCCTGCTCGCCCCCTATCTTCATCCTTAAAGCCCTCAAGCGTTTCTTCAACCTTTCATTTTTCAGCACTGACATCTTCAACATCCCTATAATTTACCTTGTAACTCAGTCCTTAAATATCAAAAGCCCTTTAAATACAGGATTAATCATGGCCAGCGGACAAAAATCTCAAGTCATTGGCAACTTCTTCGACTCCCGCTGGAACGCCTACCGCGACTTCCTGAACCTTGATCTCTTAAACCACAAAACCCTTTTCCAGCAACTCGCAACCCATATCCAAGCCCATCTCCCCAAAGATTACTCTTTTCTGGATCTTGCCTGTGGCGATTGCGAACCAGCAGGCAAACTACTGAAAATCCATCCCGCAAAATCCTATGTCGGAGTTGATATCGCAGCTGAAGTCCTCAAACTTAGCTTCACCAACCTTAAACATTTTCTTGGTAAAAAAAACCTCATCCCACTCGACTTCACCCTTTATCTTGAACAACCCGGCGAATTATTCGACCTCATTCTTTTAAGCTACTCCCTCCATCACCTAAAAACCGAAGACAAAAAACGCTGCATCGAAAACGCCCGCAAAAAACTCAACCCAGGCGGCTTCCTCGCAATCATCGATGGAATGCGCCTAAATGACCAATCCCGCGAAGATTGGCTCGACCTCTGCTACAACTACATGGAAAACAAATCCCAAGGCCAATGCCCCGAATCCTGCAAAATCGTGAAGGCCCACATGATCGAAGCGGATATCCCAGAAGAAGGTAGAGAATATGTGCGCATGGCTACCGAAGCAGGCTTCTCACGCACAGAACTTTCCTTGGAAGAAGCCAGCGGCCTAGGTGTCCTCTTTGCCCATGCGT
>RGXB01000329.1 GCA_010029555.1 bacterium | reverse complement strand
CGAGGTGGAGAGAGCCGATCGCTACGGAATCGATGTGATCGTGACGGATCATCATGAACCCGGCTCGCAGAATCTTCGCTGCGTTGCTACTCTCAATCCTAAGTTGCACCACAGCACCTATCCCAATAGAGACCTGACCGGTGTGGGGGTTGCATTCAAGCTTGCCCATGCCCTACTCAGCTTTTTATCCGTAAAAGGGACGATCGATCCCGAGGAGATCGATCTTAAAGACATGCTTGATATTGTTGCCATTGGAACAGTGGCTGATATGGGTTCATTGAGGGGGGAAAATAGGATTCTGGTGCGCTACGGGCTCAATCAAATCCCAAAAACAGGGCGGATCGGTCTGCTAAAACTTCTCAACCTCTCCGATTTGAATGCCGAGACAATTACTACTGGAGATATCGCTTCCAAGCTCGCCCCAAGGCTTAACAGTTTGGGGAGGATATCCGATCCCATGAAAGGGGTAGAGCTCCTTTTAACACGTGATTTCAACGTCGCAACCCACCTGGTCGATTTTATTGATAAAAAGAATCAGGAGAGGCAAAAAATCGAAAGACGCGATTCGTTAGAAATCGAAAAAATGATCGAGCAGCACCCTGACCTTCTAGAGGGAAAAGCGATTGTCTTGTTCTCAAAGACCTGTCACCCGGGGATTATCGCGATTATAGCTGCGAGGATGTCAAAGCTTTATAACCGGCCAACCGCGGTGATCACAGAGGATAAAGGGGTTTTAAAAGCAAGCGTAAGAACCATACCCGAATTTCCGATTCTACCCGTATTGCGTGATAATGAATCGATTTTGATGAATTATGGCGGGCATGACTATGCAGCCGGATTTACTATCTCCCCCGAAAAATTTCCCCTTTTCAAGGAGCGTTTCATTCTTGCAGCGGAGCGGTCACTTTCCGATAAAGATCTTTTTCCTAAGCTTTTGATCGATGCAAAGGTCTCTTTTAAAGATCTTACCTTCGATTTCTTGGAATCTTTGTCCCTTTTAGAGCCTTTTGGTGTCGATAATCCTGCCCCTACCCTTTTTTGTGAAGCAGA
>RGXB01000328.1 GCA_010029555.1 bacterium | reverse complement strand
CCAGACCTCCTCAACTCGCTCCCAGTGGCAAAGGTGCGTCCGGCGGAAAACGTCGGTCCGCGACGGTTCGAGACCGGCACACCGAACTTCGAGGGCATCGCCGCCGTCGAAGCAGCCGCCCGCTTCCTCATCGAAGAGGACATGCACAAGGTGATGGCCGCGGAGAACGACGTCTTCGCACCATTGCTCGACGGACTCCTGTCAATCGACGGCGTGCGGGTGTGGGGTCGCCAGTCGATGGAAGGCCGCGTGCCGACCGTCGCATTCACGCTTCGCGGTCACCACCCCGATGCAGTCGCGGAAGAACTCGCACGCAACAAGATCGCCGTGTGGTCAGGACACTCCTATGCAGTCGAAGCAGTGAGACACATGGGACTGAGCGATTCGGGAGGCGTGGTGCGTGCGGGAGTGACGCGCTACGTCTCGCACGACGACGTCACGCGACTACTCGATGTCGTTCGCTCTCTCGCACGATGAGCGAGGTGTTTGTTCGGTAGAGTGACGAGGCCCGGGGAGTGGCGCAGTTGGTAGCGTGCCTGGTTTGGGACCAGGAGGCCGATCGATATCGATCCGATTCAGATAATCGATCCTCGACTCTGGCAAATTGTCTTGCAACGTCAACGTTCAGCCGACGGCGATCCTGTCGACCCGTGACGTCATCGCCTCGAGAATCGAGGGAATCGGTGTCACGCCGATTCCGGGGCCGGTCGGCACGTCGATGTAGCCATCGCGCAACTCGAATGGCGTGGTCACGTCCGTTTCGAAGTAGCGCTTCGACGCAGAGGTGTCACCAGGAAGCGTGAACCCTGGCAGCGCGGCCAACGCAAGGTTTGCCGCACGACCAATCCCCGTCTCCAACATCCCTCCGCACCACACGGGGACTCCCCGTGACAGGCACAGGTCGTGGATCTTCTTTGCCTCGAGGTATCCCCCGACACGCCCAGGCTTAATGTTGATGATCGAACACGCGCCGATGTCGAGCGCGCCGCGGGCGACCTCGATCGTCGTGATCGACTCATCGAGACAGATCGGTGTCCGCACCCGCCTGGC
>RGXB01000327.1 GCA_010029555.1 bacterium | reverse complement strand
CCTTTTTTAAATGGCCTGGGGTGGCGAAAAGTTTTTCCAGATCCGAGCGCTTTAAAGGCCTGCCCAAAGTTCGAATCATTGTATGTACCCGGTTGCAAATGCTTTGCAATCTGCGCATACTTCCTTCTGCCAGGCCAGCCAGCCATTCCAAAGCATGAGTTTCAATTTTAGTACCATAAGATTCAAGCTTGCGTTCTAGAAAAAGCAACCTGCTTTCGGGCCCAAGGGTGGGTAATTCCAGAATTAAACCTGAAGTTATGCGATTGATGAATCGGTATGAAAATTTGCTCAAATGGCCTGGTGCTATGGTGGTGGAAAGAATTGTAAGGTTTCGCCTGGCAGTTCTTTCGTCGAGGATTCGAGCCAGAATATCAGCCTCTCTTGGTTTAAGAAGTTGGATGTCTTCGAGAACCAAAAGATCTAAATCGATGAGTTGTTTTTGCAGGGATTCAAAGTCATCGCGGTTTGCCATTTCTGAATCTCGAAGAGATTGGCAAAAATCGGAAGCTCTCATCATTTGGATGGTTTTATTGTGGGATACCTTTAATATTTTTCGACAAAGCGAGCCTAAAAGCCTGGTTTTTCCAGAGCCGGGGGGGCCGTAAAGAACGCCAATCGAATCAAACCGCTTTGGCGATCGCAAGACAAACAATTTCCCCATTCGATCCAGAGATAATCTGGCGAGCCTATGTTCGGGAAAATTCAATCTCAGCGAATGAGGAGCGGCCATGAGCGTCCTAAAAAAGCTATTTGTGCGCATTTAGCGTTCAGCTGATTAGATTTTATGCTACTTCCTTGCCTCTTGTCTTGCAATCCTAACCTTCTTTTTAATGTGAAATTTAACCGATATTTCTTGATTAATAGACCAATTATGCGGTTGTTTCTGAATGGTTTCGTAGTGATTGAACAGCAAATGCGACTCTTTTGGCGCCTTCTATTGCCTCGGCTTCCTCCAATTGAACCCCGAAACTAAACCGCATGGAGGATTTTAAAACCTCTGGGGCGACTTGCATTGCCATTAAAACAGGGGAAGGCAAAAGAGAACCGCTT
>RGXB01000326.1 GCA_010029555.1 bacterium | reverse complement strand
TAGGATTGCCAGTTGGAAAAGTCGAAGGGTTTTTCGTAACCTGCGTTAAACACCTTGATTAAAACTGTAATTTTAGGGTCTTTCGTGAACTTCTTTATCTTGTTTTGGGTGTATTCAATTCTGCGATATCGGACTTCGCTGATCACTGCGCGGATATCATTTCGTTGAATGCCATACTGGGAAGCATTGACAGGTTGATCAGGTTTTTCAGGCAGGAAGGGTCTTTCTCCTGGAGAAACCAGGACGAATTTGTCTTTGGTCGAAATAGCCTTGGGTTTTTCTCTGTATTCACGAAACCAATCGGGTGAATTGATGATGATCATAAGGGTTGGCACGCTGATGAGTAAAGCGATTGCAGGAAAGGTGAAACGCTTTGCGATGCTGCCTTCTAAAAACGCAGAATAAATTGCAAGACCTATCCCAGCAATGCCCAAGGGGATGACCAAGTAATCAATCAGGGGAAAAGAGGCGGCAAGCAATGAAGTGCAACTTAAGAAGACAGCGACCAGTCCAAGAAAATTATCAAACGCGGTGCCTTCGCCAGAAAACCAATTGGGTTTGCGTTCAGTGTAGCGGGGTTTTTGCTCTGTTGCAAATTCCACATCGATGCTGGTGGAGCGAGACTTGGGTTCGGAGATAAACCCTACATCAATACTACTAGAACGGGACTTTGGCTCGGGGATGTATTCCACATCGATGCTATTGGCCGCAGGTTTTTTTATTGTTCTAGTAACCTCCTTTTTTTCTTCTTTTTCCGGCTTTTTAGGTTCAGGTTCCTTGAATGCATAAGTTTCAGGCGGGGGGTTAGAGGAGGCATCGGGAAGAATGCGAAAGGTTTTGTTGCATGCAGTGCAATCCATGCTGGAACCGATGGATCGTTCGTGAACGGTAAACTTGTTGCCACAACTAGTACATTTGGTAACAAAAGGCATAAATTGCAATCCTTTGAAAAACCGCACGCAAAACAACCAGCCTACAGAATATCTTACAGCATTTAAAACCGTTCATCAGATTATGCCAATGCGAGTACCACTTCGCCTTGCTTAGTTT
>RGXB01000325.1 GCA_010029555.1 bacterium | reverse complement strand
AAAATTTGGGGGAAGAGCTCCATGTTTTTGTTAGTGATGACGAAAACAGCGAAGCTGACGGTGTAGTTTTTAGAATTCTTGAGCTTAAAGAGCAAAAAAAACTGCAATGGAAGGACTTTGCGATTCTTTACCGTTCGAATGTCCTTTCCAGACCTATTGAGCTTGCTCTTATGCGGGCCAGGTACAAGGATGAAAATGGGGATACTCGCAGCTCTATACCCTATCATATAGCGATAATTTTGTTCGAGCTTGATAATGGTATCGTAGGAAAATTGTAGAATTTGATCCACTTTCGCCCCCCGAAAAGCATAAATAGATTGATCATCATCTCCAACAACGCAAAGGTTATGTTTCTTTGAGGCCAAGAGCTTAGCTAGCTCATCCTGCAGGGGGCTGGTATCTTGGTACTCATCAATCATGATATAACTAAACCTCTCCTGGTACTCCTCTAAAAGAAGCGGGTTTTCTTTGAATAAAGAGAGGCTCAGCTCGATCAGTCCGTCAAAATCGACGGTATTGTATGCGCGCATCGAGCGTTTGAAAAGATCTGGGAGATCTTTTAAAAGTTTGTCGTGCCATTTTTCCCCAGTTTTTGCAAAGTTCATAGGGGAGATGCGGGTTGTTTTCAGCGCCTCGAATGTAGAAGAGATGGAGGGGAGACGCCCTTCGAATTCCAGTTGCTCTCTGACAATATGCTCGACAATTCTTTTAGCCTCGGTTTCGTCCACTAAAGTAAAATTTTTTGTATACCCCAATCTGTGGATTTCCTTGCGTAGAAGCTGGTAACAAAAGCTGTGAAATGTAGACAGTTGCACCTGCTTGGCAATCGAGGGTGTCGCAATTTTTGCTAACCGATGGCGCATCTCGAGGGCAGCTTTATTAGTGAAAGTGAGACCGAGTATTTTTGAGGGCAAGACCCCTTTTTGCTCAATAAGGTAAGCTATTCTTTGAATTAAAACCGAAGTTTTACCACTTCCGGCGCCGGCTAAAACTAAAACTTTGCCATCGGTCGTCTCAACAGCTAGTTTTTGCTCTTTGTTGAGTGTGGAA
>RGXB01000324.1 GCA_010029555.1 bacterium | reverse complement strand
GTAAAGATGAAGGCCACCGTGTGGGACGGCGATGAGAAGGACTCCAAGTACTCCGACATCGACATCCCGGCCGAGTACGTCGACAAGGCCAAGCAGTACCGCTCGGAATTGCTCGAGCTCGTCGCTGGCGAAGACGAAGAGTTGATGGAGAAGTATCTCGAGACGGGTGACCTCGACGAGGCCGACCTGCGTACGGCGATCCGCAAGGGAACGCTCTCGTTCTCCTTCGTGCCCATTCTCTGTGGTTCGGCGTTCAAGAACAAGGGCGTGCAGCAGATGCTGGATGCCGTCGTCGACTACATGCCGAGCCCGCTCGACATTCCGGCTGCCTCTGGCGTCAAGCCCGACACCGAGGACGTCATCACTCGTGACGCCGATGAGAAGGCACCGTTCTCCGCACTCGCATTCAAGATCGTGTCCGACCCATTCGGTCGCCTCACCTACTTCCGCGTCTACTCGGGAGCGATCTCCAAGGGTGACGAGGTGTACAACTCGACGAAGGAAAAGCGCGAGCGCATCGGCCGACTGCTGTTGATGCACGCGAACCAGCGCGAGGACATCGACACCGCACTCGCAGGCGACATCGTCGCGGGTCTCGGATTCAAGGAAGTGACCACGGGTGACACGCTGTGCGATCGCAGCAACCCGATCATCTTGGAAAAGATGGAGTTCCCCGAGCCGGTCATCCACGTCGCCATCGAGCCGAAGACCAAGGCCGACCAGGACAAGCTCGGCAAGGCCCTCAAGTCATTGTCGGACGAAGACCCGACCTTCCGCGTGCGCACCGACGAAGAGACCGGCCAGACCGTTATCTCCGGTATGGGTGAGTTGCACCTCGAAGTGCTCGTCGACCGCATGCTCCGCGAGTTCTCGGTGGACGCCAACGTCGGTAAGCCGCAGGTCGCCTACCGCGAGACGATTCGCAAGACCATCGCGAAGGTTGAAGAGAAGTACGTTCGTCAGACCGGTGGTAAGGGTCAGTACGGTCACGTCGTCATCACGGTTGAGCCCACGGGCCCCGGTGGCGGCTACGAGTTCCTCGACGAGATC
>RGXB01000323.1 GCA_010029555.1 bacterium | reverse complement strand
CGCTTTATTCACCGATTTAGTGCGGTTAAATGGACCATAAGCTTCCAAATATTTTTTTGGGAGTTTTTTAAGAAGTTTAATAGCTGGTGCTTCACTGGAGGTCAAAACAAGATAAATTGGCCGCAACCTATGGGCAACCCCCATGACATTTGCACTTGGAAGAAACAAATTAATAACTTCTATTTCTCTTAAAAAAGCATGAAATTCAGAGAAACAAATTTGCCAGCATATCAAGGCAGCCCGTCGAATTAACTTTTTTTCTTTCGATTTCTTTTTAAGAAAATAAGATTGAAGCCTTTTTCTCAAATTCTTTGCTTTTCCCACATAAATTAAAATCCCTGAAGAATCAACAATCCCATAGATACCAGCTTCCTGAGGTACAAGCACTTTGACCTGGTGCTTAAGGCCCCCCGGACCATTTTTTTTTACATGGCCACCAACAGCCTCACAACCTTCAGGTAACACTCTACTAGGCCCAAACCCTGTAAATTCAAGTCGTTCAAACAAATCTCGCATACTTAAAATGCCCACTTTTCTTGACAACATTACTGATATTTCAATATTCCATCGAAATATCTTGGAAACAACCTCTATACGGCTAAGATGTTTGATTGAATACAGTTATTAGTCAATAATACCCAAAATGACTGAATTTGTTTATTCGATTAACCAAAACGATATAAAAGCAGCGAGTTTTATTATGCCAAAACGGACAGATCTGAAGAAAATACTTCTCATCGGTTCAGGCCCGATTATCATTGGCCAAGCTTGTGAGTTTGATTATAGCGGTACCCAAGCATGCAAGGCCCTTAGGGAAGAAGGGTACATAGTAATTCTGGTTAATTCAAATCCTGCAACCATTATGACCGACCCGGAAATCGCTGACCGAACTTATGTTGAACCAATTAAATGGGAGATCCTGGAAAAGATAATTGAAAAAGAGCGCCCTGACGCAATTCTTCCCACCTTAGGGGGTCAAACTGCGCTTAATGTAGCCCTAGAGCTATATAAAAAAGGCGTGCTTGAAAAATATCGGGTTGAGATGATAGGG
>RGXB01000322.1 GCA_010029555.1 bacterium | reverse complement strand
ATTGGATGGGGCCTTTATCAGCAGATGGCTGAACAGCCAAAAATCAAAATGCATACACCCTTCCAATTCTTCACTGATGGTCGGGGTAACAGGCCTTATGAAGAAGGCACCGTTGCACGTGGAATGCTTCAGGAAAATGAACATCTATATTCCGGACTCAAAGAAGGTGGCACTGTTGCTGCTTGGAAAGACCTTAATCCTTCCAAAGAACCGATGACAACTGACCAAGCAAAGTCCCCCTATTATGAAACCTTTCCAATGGAAGTTACTGAAGAACTTATTCTTCGTGGAAAGGAAAGATTCAATATTTATTGTTCAGTTTGCCATGGGGTTACGGGTGCGGGAAACGGCATGATCGTCCAGCGCGGTTACCTTCCACCACCCAGCTTCTTTGTAGATCATTCTCGGGGTTTGAAATATCTTACAGGCGCATCTTTGCCTTTGCCTGAAGCCCCGGCGGGTTATTATTTCCAGGTGATTACTCATGGATATGGTGGTATGGGTAGTTACTCGGCACAGATCACTCCCAAGGATCGATGGGCTATCATTGCTTACATCCGTGCATTACAGGAAACATTTGGCAAGTCGGCTGGCCAGGCTGTGGCCCAAAAGGAGGCCAAGTAATGGCTACGATTTCTGATCAAGTAAAAACCAGTATGGCAGTTGTACAAAGAGTTGCTTTTGGAATTGGTATTTTGGGTCTTGGTATTTCCGGGGCCATATTTGGATTTGAAAAGAAGCAGTTCTTTGAGTCCTACCTTATTGCATATATTTACTTTTTTGCCATTGGCGCTGGTAGCCTTGCACTTTTGATGATCCAGCATGTATCGGGTGGTGCTTGGGGCTTTTCAATTCGCAGATTGCTTGAAGCTGGAAGTAGAACACTTTTATTGCTGGCTGTACTTTTTATACCATTGCTTTTTGGGCTGCCTGAAATTTATCCATGGGCCAGACCTGATGCTCTAAAAGACCGAATCATCGAGTTAAAATCGGGTTATTTGAATGTGCCCTTCTTCATTATTCGACAGGCTATCTTTTTCTCCATTTGGAT
>RGXB01000321.1 GCA_010029555.1 bacterium | reverse complement strand
TAAAAGACCTTGCGAAAGAATTTCAAACTCGCATTGAAATGAGGCAGATAGGCGTCCGCGATGAAGCAAAACTTCTTGCAGACTTTGGAGATTGTGGCAAGCCTGTTTGTTGTAACTCTCATATGATCGAGATGCCTCCGGTTTCCATGAAAATGGCTCGTATGCAAAAAGCCTCACTTGATCCCTCAAAAATATCAGGTAGATGCGGCAGATTAAAATGCTGCCTTCGTTTCGAGCAAGATGTATATGATGCTCATCAGAAAGATCTGCCCGAACCTGGGACTTTAATAATGACAGAAAAAGGCAAAGGCAGGGTTTTAGCACAGGAAATTCTTTCACGCAGGCTTCTGGTGGAATTTGAAGATGGCCGTAGAATCTCTGTATTGCATTCGGAAATTCTTTTTAATCACACTAATTAAACACTTGTATTGGAACAAATAAAAGCCATGGGTTCTTATCATCCAAAAATTCATGAAATCATCAAAAAAGACCCTAGGTTTCCCTACGAAGCCTACGAGTTTCTTTTTCAAGCCCTTGCTTACACCCAAAAAATGCTGGGGAAAATAAAACCGCCCGAAGGTGCAGAGCCAGCCAAAGAACATCATGTTTCGGGTAAACAATTGATCGAAGGAATCCGGAAATTTGCCCTTGATGAGTTCGGCCTGATGGCTCGGTGTGTTTTCAATCTTTGGGGCATCAAAAAAACTGGTGATTTTGGTAGCATGGTTTTCAACCTTGTCGAAATCGGACTTATGAGCAAAACAGACAATGATTCCATCAACGACTTTAAAGATGTTTTCGATATTGAAACAGGTCTTATGCATGATTATGTGATCGCTTTTAAGCCAGAAAATGAGAGAGCACGATGAAGCCAAACCGATTAAGGCTTTTTTTTGCCCTTACTTTATTTTTACTCTGGATTAGCTACCTGGGCTTTTTAGTCTCCCAGACCACCCGTGGTACCGATGGCAAACCTGTTCGCATATCACTACCCCAATTTTTATCTTCTGAACTTGATGTGATAGTCGAACTTAACAACCAGGAAAACACTATTATA
>RGXB01000033.1 GCA_010029555.1 bacterium | reverse complement strand
GCGTTTTTCGCGAAGGCTGTGTGGGGCCCCCCTTTTACACTAGCCTTCGCAAAAAACCCCCACTCTATCACGCCACCCGGTCACTCCCCGGGGGTCATGTCAGCAAATGGAGCGAAGGGATTGGTTTCCCTGGATAAGAAATCGGCAGAGAATCACTCACTTAATTTCGGCGCCCTCATCTATTAATAAATGGTTTAAGGTCCTCTAATAGGAAATAGAGCTAAGCGATTGAGCCTCTGATAGGATAGCGAAGGGATTGGTTTCCCTGGATAAGAAATCGGCAGAGAATCGCTCACTCTAGTTCATCGATGCATAAGTAAATTTGTTCAGCAAATAGAGCGAAGCGATTGAGCCTCTGATAGGATATCGATGCATGATTGAATTCGCTTGAAATAGATAGTCTGATAAAAATTTGGTGGAGAGTAGAAACAAAAAAAAAGCTCTAGCGCTTTGAATCGATCGACTAGAGCTTATTCATCATTAAAAAATGTATTAATTTTTAAAATCTAATCTTATTCTTCCCAAATTTTGTGAGCAAGAAGTATCCCTTGCCCTAAGCCCATAATAATCCCTATTGGCGTGACGATAGGGTGGAGACCAGCTATCGAGATAGCCATCAACGTGCAAATAGCTGTTGTGACAAGGATTGCTACGATTGACTTTAGCACTTTAAGAGCGATCTCTTTGATGGTTGTAGTAATTTTTGAAACTTCATCCATGATTGAGCCTCGATTCACTCCATTATCAGAGCGGTTCATATCAACATTTGGTACTGGTATCATAAAATTCCTTTTTTTATTAAGAGATCTAAGTTTGTATTAGATAGGTGGGTTAAGTTCTATTTGAACATTTTTATCTTTTTAGGACTCTCAGATCCTGAAAAAACGAGAAATATAATTTAATTGGATATAGAAGACAAATATAATAATTTAATTATCGTGTTTAGTTGATCGACCCTCTTTTACTCTAGCTTTCGCAATAAACACCCTTTTAGATAATTTGGGAATCAAGAAATCTTAAGAAATTACTTTATGAACTCAAGCAAGCAGTCGTGAGTGGTTTATCATTTCCTAGAGTTAAAAAGCCCTCTTAAAGAAGAGGGCTTTGTTGAATCTAATGTAGGTAGGTCACTTTGAAGATTGAAGTGGAGCAATCATTCTTTGTTTAGTTAGGGCATATAAATTGTAATACCGTCACTTACCCTTAGAGGGCATTTTATTCGATTTTTTCAAAAGCGGCCCAACCATTTCGTAAATCGAGATCCTCTGCAATCAGCTTGTAATTGCAATCTTTAAGGAGTTTTTTGTAATTGAAATAATTTTTAAAAGCCAAAATATCATCAAGCAGAATGTACTTGGCTCCGTAAACATACTTAAGTTCTGCTTCGCCTGTAAATTCTGATCCATCAATTAACACGATATCGAAGCAGGAGATGCCGTTTTCTTTTTTGATTGTTTCTATGCCATTTTGATTAACCCCGGACGTGGTTAAATAACGTATGTCTTGTTCAAGCCATTGCAAAACATCATGTAACGCATAGTTTCTTAGGCGAGAATCGTATTTTTTGTAAAAGTTTACTACATCTTTTTTTTTGGGAAAATCTCTAAGAGGAACGGAACTTACATTGTACACAGAAATCTGGGGGTGATTTTGGTAACTAGATTGCAAAATTTCGAATCGAGTTTTAGATACTTCCACACAATAAAGTCTAGGCTTGCTTTGATTTTTAGAAATTCCTCGCAGAAACGCTGAGGTAGATCCCTCTCCACAGGATGACCCGATTTCCAGGATATTTTTCACGGTGGGTCGAGAGGATAAATCAATAATTTTCTCGTAGAAGGTATCATTTAGTATCTCAGGAGGAATGTAGTAATCTAATCCAAAGATCCAGCTGGAAATGAAAAGAAAAATAGCTTTTTTCATAAGTACCTTAATTTAGGTTTCTTTTATTGAATATTTTACTCTTAATTAGAGTATTTTTTTCGTGTAATTGGATAGTTAGAGTGCTCTTTTGAAAAATGTCGCCATCGAGGATTAATATAAATTCTATCGAACCCCCTTTTTCTCATGTTAAAAAAGAACATAGCGTGTTCACAGTTATAGGCATTTTCGGGAATTTTAGAAATATGAAATCCTGAATCTCTCCAAGCTAGAAGATTATTTTTGTATATTTGGATTTCTTTATCGAATTTTTCTGGATTTAAACGATAAATACAATCATTAGAAAAATCTTTATTTAAAAGATCGTCTAAGTAGCTAGGACTCATTAATCCCTCGTATTTGATTCCGGTTAGGTTTTTTTTATTTAAAAAGCATAACCCACCAAATGCCGACTCGACTTTGACCCATCGATCTTGCAATAAGTAATTAGCATAGTATGTGCCAATTCTTGGCAAAAATTCCATCCATGTATGAACAGTGATAATTTCTGGATTAAGGAGAAACTTAGCCCCTCTTATAGCATACAGATCGTAGGTAGCAGCAGGCATGATAGCATCCCATTCATGCTCTGGATGGCGTAAAGTATCGAGCATTTCTTCAATATCCCAGTTATCAAAAGAATCAAGGTCTGCCATCAGAATAATGTGATAATCTTCGAATTCTTTGGCGCAGGCTTTTTCTATAAGGATATTTCTAGCGCGAGCTATGATTTCTGTTCTACCATCTCCTATAGGGGATTTGATTAATTTTGATAGAAAAGTCTGGTCTAAATTTTCTGAAAAAAATAAGAGCTTAGGCTCCGTTTTTTTCCATTTAAGAAATAACTCTTTTGTTTTATCAATTGAATTATTTTCATATATAATGATTCTGTAGTCAGAAAAAAAAGAGACGAATTTTGTGATGTTTTTTTTTGATTGAAAAAACCCTTTTTCAATATTTTTTACTGGTGCTAAGACAAGTATTTTTTCAGTTGAAACTTTATCATTACCATTTATCTGAGATATAACGATGAAAAAAGAGAGAAATAAAAACACCGCTTAAACTCAATTTTATATCGAGGATAGCACAATAAAGAATAGAATCGAGTAAAACTTTTTCTTCTGGATATAAACTCTGCTTTAGGTAAAAGTCGATGTAGATGGTTGAATTGCAGGTGCGGGTATTACGCCCCTACTGCAATAGCTTGTAATTTTCAAATTCAGGAGATAGCTTTTATTACCAGCTTTTTAATTTTTCTTAAAATTAGTTGAGACGCTGGGGATAATACCGTTATTGAATTCACCCACACCCGGGGAGTGTATCTTAAAAGATCCACCAGCTGCCACAGCGGGTCCCATTAAGAGTGCCCCTGCTCCAAATCCAATATATGCAAGACCTTTTACAATAGAACTTTTGTTGCTTATGTCAGTGATGTGTTTATTTTTAACAAACATATTCCACGAGAGCTCGACTCCCACTTTTAGCCCAACTAATGCACCTAAAACTCCACCTATGTAGGCTCCAAATTTTGTCGTTTTCCAAAGGAAAGCTTTTGTAGCTACCCAAAGTTTGGGTTTCGCTGTAGGATCTGGAACGGGGCGATTTTTTGGAATTTCAAGCCCTGATGGGTTATCAAGAACTGCACCCACAGTAAAGATGATGCCTGCAACAAATAAAACAACAGCACCCACAACAACAAATGCGGGTAGGGCGATAGCTCCACAAAGAGCCCCTACGGCACCATAACCCACCATACAACTGGCTGTAATAAATAATGCTGCAAGACTTTTGAGGGCCACGGTGCCCACTTTTTTGGCCAAATTTGCCCCTTTAGCCAAAAATGAGGGATTTTGAGTGTCTAACTCATTGCCTGATAGTTGATTAGGATTTGGTACAGGGTGCATAATTTCCTCCACAAAGGAGATAGTATACACTTTAGGTTATTTTATTGTAAAATAATTTATTATAAGTTGTGCATCCTAAGGGCAAAATTTGGCAATTCCGTCCCTGCTGGCACTAAACAGGGCAGAGGTCTCCTCATCAGACTTAGAGATAGTCTCTAGGAGGGTTTTCCCTCCTAATTGTTGCAATCTTTGTTTAAGACCCTTCCCACAGAGCGGTTCGCAGTAAAAGCGGTTTGTATCAATAATAAACGAACGGTTGCTTATCAGTTGTTCCAAAGAAACAGCTGCTAGCTCCATCGGTTTTCGGCCTTGAAAATAGATGTTCGAAAGGTAGATAAAATCTGCTGGTCCCAGATCTTTTACTTTTGCTACCCATTTGTTAATCGCTAAAGAGTCGTTAAAGTTTACGCAGGAAAAAGTGATATTTCCCCTTTGAGCCATTTTTTGCATTTTTTCGAATCGATGTTGATCTGAGAGCCAGGAGCTTGAGACAAAGCCTGTTTGGGGGAAGGTATCATGGAGACTAAAATCTACCAATGAGGCACGAAAGTTATCCACATAATTTTTG
The DNA here is from genome assembly GCA_010029555.1 of bacterium. Lineage (GTDB taxonomy): Bacteria > Chlamydiota > Chlamydiia > Chlamydiales > RGXB01 > RGXB01. The sequence continues at coordinate 6,718 of RGXB01000033.1, read as the reverse complement.
GCTATAAGGTCACTATCCTCAAGCCCCTCGAAATAGAACCGATACTCGCTGGAAAGGGTTTGGATAACAAAATCTTGCATGGCCTCTTTAGAGGGGCAAATTTTGAGAAAGGAGAGGGTTTTTTTCATAAAGTGCTCCACTTTCTGTGAGCAGTCTAATAGAGCCAAGTATTGCAGTTGTTTCTCCCCTGCATCGGGGCGGACTGCGGCCAAATCCCAAGAAAAAAAGCCTGAGACACCCAAAGATAATTCCCCTTCAACAGGAAGAAGCGCCAGTTTGGTAAGCGTTTTTAAAGAATCTTCCTCATTAGTCATAAGATAAAGGCCATAGTTCAAATCTGTTTTAGCCGGGCTATAACTGTCAAATTCTCTAAGGCAATCTACTAGGGATGGGGTCATGGGGGGGCTACATATCTTTACTAGGGGGTTAAGTTTAATCGATTTTCCTCTTTCAATGTAAGTTTTTTTAGGAAAAACCTGGATTTTGAGTTCTAAAAACAAAAATTTTTTTCGATCGTTCCTTTTCATTTAAGGAGTTTTGTCTATTATGGAAAAAAAAGGGGTATTATGAGGACAACCAAACTGCCTGTTTATGCATTTTTTTTCATGCTTACCGCGTTTGCGGCTTTCTTCGGCTCCATATTTGGGGTAGACACCAATATGAATTGGTATCAAACCCTATACAAACCTGCCATAGTACCACCTCCGGTTGTATTTGCAACCGTTTGGCCAGTGCTTTACGTGCTGATTGCCCTAGCCGGAGCACGCATTTATCTATCAAAGGGGAAAAACAGAAACTCTGCATTGAATCTTTGGGGAGGGCAGCTGGTCGTTAATGCCCTTTTTTCCCCTCTCTTTTTTGGATTGAAAAGCCCAATTCTAGGTTTCTTAGACACATTAGTTCTTTTTGTTTTGTTAGCGCTGTTGCTAATAAAAACATTTGATTTAGATAGAAGAAGCTTTTATTTTTTAATTCCCTATTTTCTTTGGGTAGGATTTGCGATGACGATCGCATTTCTCATCATGTATTACCCTTTTAGCTAAAAAAATTCGACCCTCCTTGAAAAAGGAGGGGAAAATCTAATTTGAGGATTGAGATGTAAGGGTGAAGGTGCTAGTGCGTAATGGAACCCACTTTTTTGTTGTCTCATCATAATAAGTCTGCACATTGCTGTACCCTTTTTTTGTGGGATTAGCTACCACCCGAGTTTTAACCATTTTTCCTAAAGCATTCGACATCCCCTCGGCTTCAATAGTATATCCTCCATCTTTTTCCATGGTAAGAGTTCCGATCATATAGCCCCCCTGAGATCCGATCTCAAAAACTCTTTGCTGCCCGTTAAAGTCTTTGAAAAATGTAGTTTCGTAAGACATAGCTTTTTGGAAGGGCTGATTGTTGCTGTCGGTATAGGTTAAAATCGTATCGGTAACCCATTTTTGTCCCATAACCTCATTGCGTACTTTTCTGGTTCCTGTTTCGGTCTTACCATTAGGGTAACGGGGGGTTCCAATTGTCTGAGATTGTAACTGGTAGATCCCCTCCTTCATAGGGTAAGGGGTACTATCTACGGTCTTTGCATCTTTAGCTACAAGTAAAGAAAAGAATAAAAAAAATCCAATCATTGTCTAATCCATTTATTTTTTATATTGACTAAGGAAAATTAATTTTAACATCAAAACTTTTTTAAAGGCCTTTATACAAAAAAAAGGTATATGATCTCCTTTTGCAGAGTATCTTTTTGCATGAAGAATATACCCTCCTTGAAAAGGAGGGATAGAGGCAGTTTTAAGATTTGGGCATATAAATGTAGGTGGTGGTGCGCAAGGGAACCCACTTTTTAACTGCCTCATCGTAGTACGTCTGCACCGAGTCGTACCCTTTTTTTGTTGGGGTAACTACAACTTTTGATTTAACCATTTTTCCAACACTATTGGACATCGCTTCGGTTTCTTGAACGAAACTACCATCCTTTTGGATTGTTACTGTTCCAAGGCCATAACTTCCTTGGGAGCCAATCTTGAAGAATTTTTCCTCACCATTAAAGTCTTTGAAAAAGATGGTTTCATAGGTTACAGCTTTTCTAAACGACTGATTGTTACTATCGGTATAGGCTAATGTGGTATTTGTTACCCATTTTTGCCCTAAATCCTCATTAATAACTTTTCTTATGCCTGTCTCGGTCATCCCGTTTGGATAACGTGAGGTCGCTACAGTTTGAGATTGCAGTTGGTAGACTCCCTCTTTCATCGGGTAATTCAAGCTATCGACCGTTTTTGGATCGCTAGCTACAAGAAAAGAAAAAAACAATAAGTTTCCGATCATTTATATCTCCTAAATCCTTAAATGGAACTTAGAGAACCGTACGATTCATGTCAAACCGTTAAAATTATTTTTGCTGTATACTGAAAAAATGCAGAGGGATCTATACACAAATTCCGTTTCTTCACACGGCCGTTATTTATTCCATTTTGCACAGGTATCCACGGCAAAACGCATTTAAGCAACAACAATTAAAATTATTTAAAGGTGATTGGAAAGGTTTATGCACTGTTTAATAAAAACTACATGGCTCAATACAAATCTACAAACCGCTTGGGAATTTTTTTCTTCGCCGGATAATTTGGCCGTAATTACCCCTGAGAATCTCGATTTTCATATCCTAGATCGCTCCTTGAGCAAGGAGATGTTTGCAGGTCAAATTATTGAGTATACGGTGCGCCCTTTACCCTTTTTCAAGGTTCACTGGGTGACCGAAATTAGCCACGTGGAGCCATTAAAGATGTTTGTAGATGAGCAAAGGTTTGGCCCCTACGCTTTTTGGCACCACAAACACTTTTTTACTCAAGAGGGGAGTCGTGTGAAAATGGTGGATATAGTGCACTATAAACTCCCTTTCGGATGTTTAGGCCGAATGGTGGAGCCTTTTGTAGTCAAACCCCGCTTAGAGGAGATTTTTGCTTTTAGAGAAAAAACGATTCAAAAACTTTTTCCTTCAAAATAGCAAAAGCAAAACGCAAGTAAAAAAAATCGGGTCTATACGATGTCTAGATCCATAAAGGGGAGAGATCAAAAAAAGATCATTTTTCAACTTTGAAAAAAGGGTCAAAAAAAAACGGGTTCTAGAGGGGGTTTAAAAAAATATTTTGAAAAGTTGTTGCACAAAAAATCGTTCTCTTAATATGGAAAGAGCTATAGACGAACTATAGAGGGCATTTATGGCACTAAAACAAACTGCAACGCACATGATGGAGCTTTTAGAGAAGGTTTATGAGGATCTTGTAAAAGCTGTAGAAAAAGAGAACAAAGCTGCCGCACAACGCGTCAGAACAGGTTCAATCAGATTAGAGAAGGTGGCAAAACTTTTCAGAAAAGAATCTGTTAAAGAGATGCCAAAAAAGAAAAGAGCGACAAAAGCAAAGGCCAAAAAGGCTGCTGCTAAGGGAAAGAAAAAATAGACTTTTCTTACTTTCTTTTTTTGAAGTTGAACCCGAAAAGAGATTTTCGGGTTTTTTATTCCCCTCTTTTGGTAAAATTCCCCCCTTATGGAACAGTGTGTTATTGAAAAATGGACCGATAAAGGGCACGGAAGAGCCTTTCATGAGGGGAGAGTGATCGATATCAAGGGAGCCTTTTTAGCCGAGACGGTACAAGTTGAGGTAAAGAAGGGGAAACGGGGTGTGAAAAAAGGGATTTTACAATCGATAAAAATCCCCTCTTTGGAGCGTATCCCCCCCAAATGTTCCCATTCTCAGATTTGTGGAGGTTGCAATTTGCACGGGTTGAGCTACTCTTCGCAAGTGGCTTTGAAACAAAAAAATGTGGAAAAACTTTTTTTTACACATAAAGTGGAACCTATTTTAGAGGCTCAAGATCCGTTTTACTACCGCAACAAAATGGAATTTTCTTTTTCCCAAGATAAAGAAAAGAGAAAATATCTCGGGCTTGTGGAAGAGGACTCCAGAGGAAAAGTTTTCTCACAAAATAGTTGTGCCCTTTGCCCCGAGTGGATGATTTCGACTCTCAAGGCGGTGTTTGACCACTGGTGCACTACAGAATTAGATGCCTATTACCTGCATACCAATACCGGCTCTTTGAGGACTTTGACGTGCCGAGCCGGGGTAAATACGGGGGAGCGGATGGTTATTCTAGGTCTTTCGGGAAACCCCCTTTATGCGCTCAGTTATGAGGAGTTAAAAGGTTTTCAACAGGCGATAACCGATGCCAACAAATGTTGCGAAGACATCAGTATTTTTGTCGTATTAACACATGTTGAGAAGGGTACGCCTACTTACACATCGGAGATCCACTTGTCCGGAAAGGATCACTATAAAGAGATACTATGTGAAAAAACTTTTCTTGTGTCGCCACAAAGCTTTTTTCAGCCTAATCCAAAGCAGGCTCAGCTTTTGTACGAAACCGCATTTTCCCTTTTAAAGCCTAATAGCGCCGACAGGGTCTTAGATCTTTATTGTGGTGTTGGTTCAATCGGGATATGTCTTAAAGATCGTGTAGATCGGGTTTTGGGTATAGAGCTGAACAGGTATGCCGTTTGTGATGCTAAACGCAATATTGCCATCAACTTGATGGAAAATATAGAGGTGATCGTAGGGGATGTGAAAGATGTTTTGGTGCAGCATAAAGATGCTCCGTTTGATAGCATCATCCTAGACCCGCCAAGAGCCGGACTTGATGAGCAGGTCATTCAAACACTTCATCAGATGCAAGCAAAAAAAATTCTTTATATTTCTTGTAATCCAAAGAGTTTGGCAAAGGACCTGCAATTGATCGAAAATTGCGGCTATAAAGTAGAGTGTTTACAGCCTGTTGATCAGTTCCCGCAAACTCTACACCTAGAGATGATTGCCCTTTTTACCCTAAAAAACCTCTAGAAGTACAAAACGATTTTTACTACTCTTTTTTTGATCTGTCTTTATCAATAAAAGGGTGTTGAAAATGGTTTTCTTGGATTCTAGTGCAGGTACTACACAATCGGTAGCTCAAAATCTGATTCTGCTAGCAGTAATGTTTCTGCTTTTATATTTTCTTTTTATCAGACCCGAGCAAAAAAGGCGTAAAAATCTACAGACTCTGCAAGAGAGTTTACAGGTTGGCCAAAAAGTGTACGCAGGTGCGATTGTGGGGACAATCAAACACTTAAAAGAGACGACCTGTACTCTTGTTACAGGAAGCGCGGAAATAGAGATTCTGAAAATGGCGATTAGTTTTGTTGAGCTCCCCAAAGAGGAGGAACAGCAGCCGATCTCTTAATAGATAAAAGCCCCCGAAAAACGGGGGCTTTTTTTTAGGAAATTACTCTTTGCAAAGGAGCGTCTCGAAAAGCTTCATAGAGCGATTCAAGAAGGGTTGCAGCGCATCGTTGTGCAACTCCTTTTGGGAGAGTAGGGAAAGGTCATAAAGCTGTTCTAAAAGCTCTTTTGCCAGATCGGGTCGATTTTTTTGGATCTCTTCGATTTTGGAGACCATCGGGGAATTTGCGTTCAAAACAAAGGTCTTTTTCCCAAAAAGATCCTGAGAGAAATCCTGTTTTTGCAAACGCATATAATCTCTAAATCGACGCTGATCTTCATCAATCATTACAAACCCTGGTACCGATGAGGAGCTCAAAGGCTTGAGTTCCACTTCAACCTTAAGGTCTTTGAACGAGTCTTTAGCGAACTGCAGAAGCTCCTCTTTAGGGGCAAACTCTGCGTTATCGGTAAGTAAATCATCCAAACCTCCATCGACGCGTTGGAATTTCACCTCGCTCATTTTGGATTCAAAATGTTGGAAAAGGTGGCTGTCAATTGGGGAGGTTGAGCGTAGTACATCAATCTCTTTCTCTTTGAAAAGTTTGAGGAAATGGCTTTCGCTTGTATCGATATGGTAGAAAACTTTAGATTTTGTTTTCTCTTTCATCGCCTCAAGATATCCAGAGATGCTTACCCACTCTGATTTGCTAGTTTCAAAAAGGAGGAGATCTTTAGTTTTTTCGTAAAACTTCTCATCTTGCAGGTTGCCGAGCTTTAGAAAAACCTCCATCTCCTTGTAAAGGGGGATATATGCATCCTTATCTTGGGTATAAAGCTGGTTAAGTTTGTCAGAGATTTTTTTCGATAGATGGCTCCCCAGTTGTCTTACCGTTTTATCCATATGCAAATAGCTTCTGGAGACGTTCAAAGGGAGATCTGGGCTGTCTATAGCACCGCGCAAAAGAGTCATATACTCGGGGAGAAGTTCCTTAATATCGCTTGAAACATAGACGCGATTGCAAAATAGCTTTGTAAAACATTTTCCAAATTCTAATCTTTCGGTCACCTTGGGGAAGTAGAGAATCCCTTTAAGATTGAAAGGGTAGTCGATATTCAAGTGGATCCAAAAAATCGGTGCCGGCTCAAAAGGGTAGAGTTGTTGGTAGAAATCTTTGTAGTCTTCATCGGTACAATCTTGGGGGGATTTTAGATACAAAGGCTCTTTTTCGTTGATTCTTTTATCACCAACAAAAAGGGGATGAGGGAGGAACGCGCAGTATTTTTTGATGACCGTTTCAAGTTTGCTCTCCTCAAGGTATTCTTGCGACTCCTCGTCGATATGAAGCACAATTTTAGTCCCCATGGGCTGGGTGTCAATACGATTGAGCTCATAGGTATTTGACCCATCGCTTACCCAATGGCTTGAGGGGCAGTCTGCTTTAAACGATTGCGAGATCACCTCCACCTGG
>RGXB01000320.1 GCA_010029555.1 bacterium | reverse complement strand
GGGATTGCACAACTGATGCCTGATTCTTTTCTTCATCCTGAGTCTGATTGGAACTCTGGACATAATGTGTCCGGGCATGTTTCAAGCCATGATGGATCGTTAAACAAAAGCTATCTTAAACGATACCGGATGGAACTTGATTTCAACCCGAAAGACAAAGTATTTGTTCCTGAATTGCCTGAAAATTACGCTTGGCAGGAATGGACTTGGAAAGTCCAGGAAATGCATGCGGAAGTTATCTTTGAAAGCTTCCATAAGGAAATGGATTGCCAGATTTTCAGCAGTTTTCATACCCTCGGCGGATGCAGCATGCTGATGCGGGAAATCTGTTTAAGGGCTGAATTTGTCCCAGAGGCTACCTGGCTGATTAATGCCCCGGAAGGCCCATGCGGTTCTATTCAGGCAATTTTGCAAAAAGGAAAAACCTTGGCTATTCAAAATGTTGGTGTAACTCCACAACATAGAAAAAAAGGTCTCGGGAAAGCTCTTTTACTCAAACTTATTTCTTCTCTTGAAAGCTACAACCTGAATAAAATAACCCTTGAAGTTTCGGCACAGAATCTGGCAGCTATTCAACTTTATCGAAACCTGGGATTTCGAAAAACAAAGTTGATCTACAAAGAAATCTTATCCTTCTTTATTCCTTCTTGATGCTTTTCTAACCAAATCGCAGCATTTAACAGGCGAGGCAAACCTTGGCAAAACAATTTTTTCAACATACGTTTAAGAATGGCCTTACGCTCATTGCAGAAAATATGCCGCATGTCCGTTCTGCCACCGTCAATATCATCGTCCCCTCAGGCTGTGCTTATGATCCTGCAAACATGCCTGGTATATCTTCCGTGCTTTCGGAAATCATTTTGCGGGGTGCAGGCAAAAATAACAGCAAGGAACTTTCTCTTGCGATGGATGGTTTAGGCCTCGACCGTAGTTGTGCTGCTGGAACAAACCACATTCGTCTTTGGGGAGCAACCCTTTCCCGCAATCTGCCAAAAACAATTGATCTCTTTGCCGATATCATCCTCAAACCCCATTTACCAAAATCGGATATTGAATCAGTAAAGATGCTCGCTGCCCAG
>RGXB01000319.1 GCA_010029555.1 bacterium | reverse complement strand
TCGATCACAAAAAAAATCTTCTAAAAGAGATTGGCCCTCCACAACCAAAACATTCCCCCTCCTTAAGAACCCTTTTTATGAAAGATACGGGCTGGATTCTAGCAAATAAGGAGACAGAGTCCCCTCTTTTCATCCATTATCTAACGGAAAATGAGGTCTCTATCTACTTGCAAATGGACTTTAAGCCACTTTCTTTAGGCTTTCTCTCATTGCGAGAAAAAGCCCTTACCGAGTACAGCCTCAGTACCCTTTCTGCAAAAAACGAAACAAACATCACTGAACAGATTGGGGATAGCCCTTTCATCTTAAAAAAAGAGAGAGATTCTCAGCCTCACCTCTATTTTTTCTTTTTAGCTATTCCGTTGCTTACCCTTGGTTGGGCCTATTTCCTTCTTAGAATCTACCACCTCGCAATAATAAAAAAGACCCACCTACCTCAAAAGTCCAAAATTTCACACAGCTAGGATTTGGTTTTCATGAACTGTGAAAAAATCCACTATTAGAGTTAAAAAAGTGCAATCTCTTTCCTGTCTTAGCTCTCAATCTTTACAAAAAGGGGGGGATCTATTAGTGTCAAAAAAAAATAGGGACTTTCTATGCAACAAGATGATCTAAAACATCAGCTCCAAATACACCTTCGACAATTTATCCGGCTTATTCGGCTTAGAGATGCCGTTATGGAACCCGAAATTTTGAAAAAAATCGCAGAAAATATCGTTCATCTTAAAGAGACAGCATCCAAAGTGCACCATTCGAAATCTATGACAGATGAGTTGCGCACCAACGCAAAAATTATAGAAAATATGATGCTGCAAGAGGTTGAAGCCGATGGGGTAGAGGCCTCATATTACCAGGCTGCAAGGCATTTAATTGAGTCTGACAACCCCGATGAAATGAAAAAACTTGTTAAGGAGCTTCTCGCTTTTTCAAGCGTAGAGGAGCGCTATTCTCTTATAGACCATTTTGCACACATAGCAGACAATCCCGATACAACGCTCGATTAAAAAGAGAAACGTTTCAGATCTTGAGCTGCATAAGCATTCAAAAAGATTTTTCTGGCCTCCTCTTCAAAAAGAGTT
>RGXB01000318.1 GCA_010029555.1 bacterium | reverse complement strand
AACAAAGGAAGTGAAATATATAGGTAGCAGTGGTTACGCAATGAATAATATTTTTGTGGGAAATCTGGTGCAAGCTGCGTTTTTGGCAATTGATAACCCCAACGCAGTAGGCCAAGTATTCAACCTTACCGATGGTGAGAAAGTAAGCAAGAAGCGATTTATCACAGCCATTGCCAAGGGTATGAATCTGCCCACACCATTTTTCATCCCTGTTCCACTTTGGCTTGCTAAATTGATTGCAAGCACCATGGAAAAGAAGGCTCTAAAAAGTGGCGCCCTGCAGGCCCCAAAAGTAACCAGGGCCAACATCAAATTCCTTGGCCTAAACCTCGATTTCAGTATTGAAAAAGCAAAACGAATCCTGGGCTATACCCCAGCCAAAAGTTTTGATGATGCCATGGCTGAAACGCTTAATTGGTACAAAAACAAATCCTAAAAATCAATCAAGAATACTCTTTGCGATCATTATTAATAAAGTTAGATTAGCTGAATTAGATTTTAAGAGGAGTTTGCATGAACCTTCAGGGAAAGAAAATACTTGTTCTATTGGAACAACAATATCAGGAAATGGAAGTATGGTACCCCTACTACAGGCTTAAAGAAGCAGGGGCGGAAGTAGTAATGGTCGGCCCAGAGGCAAACCACTCCTACCCAAGCAAACTAGGGTATCCTGCAAAAAGTGAAGTTGCCGCACGGGATATCAACCCCTCGGATTATGATGGTGTGATCATCCCTGGTGGGTTCGCACCCGATTTCATCCGAAGATCCGAAGCCATGATCAAGTTGGTTAGTGTGATGGCAGAGCAAGGAAAAATGATTGCCGCCATCTGCCATGGCCCTTGGGTTTTATGCTCTACTCAAGCTTTAAAAGGTAAGAAAGCGACCTGCTTCTTTGCAATTAAAGACGATGTAATCAACGCAGGCGCTAATTATGTTGATGCAGCGGTAATTCGGGATGGCAATCTAGTTACCAGCAGGAAACCCGATGACCTACCGGTTTTCATGACCACGATTTTTGAGGTATTAACTCAAGCCAAGAGCTTAAAAGCCGGCAACAAGTAATCATTGATTATTTAAAA
>RGXB01000317.1 GCA_010029555.1 bacterium | reverse complement strand
TTCTCAGCGCGCGAGTTCTCATTGATGAAGCACGATGCGTGGATTGTGAACGTCGGTCGCGGGCGACTGATTGCCACCGACGACCTCGTGGCTGCGTTGCGTGACGGTCGCATCGGTGGTGCCACGCTTGACGTGACGGAACCTGAACCACTACCGAAAGAACACCCGCTCTGGTCACTCGACAACTGTCTCATCACGCCACACATCGGCAACACGCGGGCCATGGCAGTGCCGTTGTTGAGCGAACGCATCACGACAAACTGTCGCTTGTTCGCCGCGGGCGAGCCGCTCGTCGGCCTGGTCGATGTGTCGCTCGGCTACTAGCGCAGCATTCGCGCTGCGTCGACGGTGGCGCCAATAGCGTCGTGCGCGCGACATGACAGACCATTACGCCACGCTCGGTGTGCCGCGCACCGCATCGCACGAACAGATTCGCCGTGCATATCGCGAACGCATGCGTGCTGCGCACCCCGACTCGTCTGGCGGGCGACAGGCGGGGGCGTCACGCCCGTCGGGCTCGGCCGCGCCGAAGTCTGCGGCGGCCACCGAAGTCACACGCATTTCCGAAGCGTGGAACGTGTTGTCGTCACCCGCGCGCCGTGCCGCCTACGACATGCAACTTGCAACCGACTCGGCCGCAGGTGTGCGCACGAACGGGTCAGGCAGTGGCGCGACTTCGGGCGCTCGTACCCAAGGTGCCGGCGACTACGAACCGCACCCAGATCGGGTGTATCCGCCCGCGCGGTTTCCGTGGCGATTCGTGTTGATCACCATCGGCATTGGTACTGCGATCATTCTGTTCTTGCATCTCGTTGGCGACCGCTCGGCCCCGCGCACCATCGACGGGTTGATCTCGTCGGGTTCTTGTGTCGACTTCGACAACGTCGGTGCGGCATACGAGGTGCCGTGCGACGGACCGCATCAGGGGGTTGCCCGCGAACTTGTACCGTTCGATGCGGCATGCGACAGCGACACAACGCAAGCTCGCGATCGACAAGGCATGGGCACCGTGTGCGTCGAGCCGTAGCCATTCGTGCGACGGGGCGCGGACTTTCGCGCGTCTGCACGGCGTGACCCCT
>RGXB01000316.1 GCA_010029555.1 bacterium | reverse complement strand
TTGCATGCTTGAAATTCCCGTACTAGCTTTAGGGCTAACCGCTCTAGTTTTAGCATTTGAATCAATCGATAAATCATCCATTGGCCTTACCTTCCTGAACGGTTTAATTTTAGGGTTGGCAATAGAAACCAAGTACACCGCATTGATCACCTTGGCTGCGATACTTTGCTTGTACTTGATGAAGAGGCAAATTTTCCAGGGCTTAATGGTTGTTTTTATAGCCCTTTTCATGTTTGTTTCATGGGAACTCTTCATCCATTATTCGCAAGGGCAATCTCACTTCCTCATTCATCTGGGGCAAAGAAAAGGTAATTTTATCCGCAGATGCCTTCATCTGATATTGCCATTGCTTACCCAAGTGGGTGGTATAGCAAGTGTAATCGCCCTGATGGGGTTGGTTGCATGCAAAGTCTCAATTCGCAACATCCTAACAACTGCATTTTTGATATTCCTTTGCTTTATATCCCTCGCTTTGATTCCGATGGAATTTCTGTCTATAAAAGATCCACAATCCGGGCGTAACGTGCTTACTCTTTCCACGATTATTTATGGGTTGATGGCAACTCTGGTCTGGGGGACTCTGTGCACGGTGGTTTACAATTTACTTGCTTCGAATCCCAAAAACAGCAATGAAAATTCACTGTTTAATGAACGCCAACTGGATTGGTTTTTGTGCATCTGGCTGATGCTTGAGTTAATGGGGTATTTTGCACTTTCACCTTTTCCTGCGGTAAGAAGAGTAATTGGAATCACCTTGGTATTTACATTTTTGTCAGCAAGGCTTTTATCCAAAACGCAGGTATTCAATGAAACCACTCAAAACCTATCGCGCCTTATTATCTGCTTTGGTATAACCCTTGGGGGGTTATTTTACTCGGTTGATTTTCTCGACGCCCAAGCATCAAAACAAATCGCACATGAAATCAAACACAGGGATTGGAACATTGGGAAAGAAAACACGCACTGGCATCTTACTTGGTGGGGTTTGAGTTATTACGCAGATAAACAGGGCCTGAAACAGTTGGCACTAAATCAGACAATTCCAAAAAAAGGCGATATTATTTCGGTTCACAACATTG
>RGXB01000315.1 GCA_010029555.1 bacterium | reverse complement strand
GGATGGGGTTGTTTTGAATGAAGATCCTTTTTTGGGATGTTGGCAGAGGCATCAATGGCTTGTTGCACTAGGACATCGAATTCGAGCTGGATGGGGCGTTTGACGCGTTTTTTTGGCCTTTTCATCTGAGATTCACTGCGGAGGGGATTGGCAAAAGCGAGCTTTCGACTGGCTTTCCCAACATAAACTTATCCTCCAGCCCTGATAGCCGGTATAAAAGATATCTCACTGGCTTTGTTTTCTCCTTTGATTCCTTAAAATGACCTTGTTGGAGTCCGTTATCTGATTTGTCTATCAATACCGTGCGGATTTATCCCATGGGCTTTTACTTGGATTTTGCACAATTGCTCTTCCTTAAATTAAGGTTGTTGCTTGCAGGAAAGATATTTTATGAACGACGAGATCGTTGGAATCGATCTTGGAACCACATTCAGCCTTGCTGCATTCTCCCGCAATGGCAAAGCCCAGGTTGTTAAGGACTCTTCTGGTAATTCTCTTATCCCAAGCATCATTAGCATTCATTCAAATGGTAGCGTATTTGTTGGTGCCGAAGCCCAACAGCATTGTTTATCCGACCCTGAACATACCATTTTTAGTATCAAACGCCTGATTGGAAGAACCCTAAAAGACCTGGAAAAAGATTTACCATTTATTCCTTATCAAATTCAGGAAAATCTCCGCGAAGATGGAAGAATGGTCCTAACCGTTAAAATTGGGGATAAGGATTTCACCCCGGAGGAAGTCTCTGCGATCATATTGGGTGAAGTTAGACGACTAGCAGGAAACCCTACAAAAGCCGTAATCACCGTCCCGGCATACTTTGACGATTCACAAAGGCAGGCTACTCGAGATGCAGGTAAAATCGCTGGCCTTGATGTACTTAGGATAATCAACGAACCAACCGCTGCAGCTCTAGCTTATGGCCTGGACCGTAAACGCAATGGAACCATTGTTGTTTATGATCTGGGTGGTGGTACTTTCGATTGTTCAATACTTTCCATTGCTGATGGCGTTTTCAAAGTGCTTAGCACCAATGGTGACACTCATCTCGGTGGAGATGATTTTGATCACGCAATCAT
>RGXB01000314.1 GCA_010029555.1 bacterium | reverse complement strand
TTTTGATGAATGGACTATAAAATCTGCCCAAAGAATGGTTGATTCGATTTCCAATGCTGATAGCTTATATCCCCCGCTTTTTATGATGTCGGTTGAGAGCCTTCCCATAATTCGGTAATAACCGGTTTCTATCACAGCCATATCACCTGTGCGAAACCAGATTTCATCTTCGAAAGATTCAGAGGTTATTTGAGGGCGATTCCAATACTCTTTGAAAACACCGGGGCCAGAAATTTGTATTTCTCCCGGTTCATTTTCATTCCTTATTAATTTACCCGAATCAGATTTAAGCCGAATGTTTACCCCAGGTAAAGGTTTACCCACCGAACCGGGACGGCGTTCGCCATCATAGGGGTTGGAAAGTGCCATGCCTATCTCTGTCATACCATATCGTTCCAAAAGTTTTTGCCCCGTAAGTTGAAACCAACGATCATGCACCGTGGTGGGAAGGGCGGCGGATCCGGAAACCATCAAGCGCATTTTTTTAAATCCTGCAATGATTCGGTCTCTTGAACTTTTTTCAATACTTTCAATCATTTGAATCAACTTCACATAGATTGTAGGCACTGCCATGAAGATGGTGTAAGCATCCTGACTAACTCGGTTTGTAATTGCATGGATGTCAAAGCGGTTGAAGGGTTCAACCAATGCTCCGGACCACATTGCACAGCAAATTACATTGATGATCCCGTGGATGTGATGTAACGGTAGAAATAAGGGGATTCTATCAGAGGCTTCCCATTTCCATGCCTCTACCAGACTTTCGATCTGGGCCTCAATGTTGGCATGCGTTGTAAGAACTCCCTTGGGTTTGTTGGTGGTTCCGCTGGTGTATAAAATCATTGCAGGCCGTGAGTTTTTTATTATTGGTAGAACTATTTCTTTTTTTGAATGATATGATTCGATGGTTAAAAGGCGTACATTTAATCTGCTGCATAAGTCACTAATCTCAGGTTTCAGTTCTTGGGTAGTAATTAACATGCTTGTATTTGAATCGCCAAGAGCGTATTCCCATTCAGGTAGGGTTGCGGAAAGGCATAAAGGCAGCATGATTCCTCCTGCTCGCCAAATAGCCCATT
>RGXB01000313.1 GCA_010029555.1 bacterium | reverse complement strand
TTATTGCTTTCAACAAAATAGCTTTTGGTGTTTAAGCATGAATGAGCTGGATTCATTACCGGTAGCTTTGGTAATGCCTGAGTTAATCAAAGTTTTAAGCAATGGTAATGCCGCAGTGCTCCATGCGCCTCCAGGAGCGGGGAAAACGACTCTTGTTCCCCTTGCGTTAATCAAAGCCGGATATGATGGGGTTGTTTTGATAGAGCCTCGAAGGTTGGCGGCCAAAGCTTCTGCTTTTCGGATTGCATGTTTGCAAGGTTCAAAAATTGGGGATTTAATTGGGTATCAGGTCCGTTTTGATTCCAATTATTGCAGTAAAACAAAATGTTTGGTTGTTACGACTGGAATCATTTTAAATTGGTTGTCATCTGACCCTTATCTTTCTGAATGTAAAATCCTTGTCTTTGATGAATTTCATGAGCGAAGCCTTGAGAGTGATCTTTTGTTGGGTATGGCTAGGCTTTTGCAAAAAACTGTAAGGCAGGATTTAAAAATTCTTGTAATGAGCGCAACAATCGATAGCCATAAAGTTTCAGCTTATATGGATGATTGCCCTGTGATTTCCAGCATGGGAAAAATGTATCCTGTTGAGGTAAGCTATCACATAGCTAAAAAAGATTTCCGGTTGGAAGATGCCATTGCTTCAGAGATTGGTAATATCAAACGAAAAACTCAAGGTGACATTCTTGTTTTTTTATCTGGGATGCACGAGATTCTTTCCTCCAAGGCCCATCTTGAAAAGCTATTTCCAGAATTGGATATACATATTCTTCATGGTGATTTGCCCATTGAAATACAGGAGAAAGCTTTAAGAAAAGCTCCGCACGATAGAGTTATCTTGTCCACCAATGTTTCAGAAACATCGGTTACAGTTAACGGAGTAAAAGCCGTCATTGATTCCGGGCAGGCAAAAAAAAGTTTCTTTGATGCCAGGTTGGGGCTAAATAGTCTGCAAACAATTCGTATATCCAAAGCTTCTGCAGATCAACGGGCGGGCAGGGCAGGTCGAGAGGCACCTGGTTATTGTGTCCGGCTTTGGTCCGAGAAAGACCAGATTATGCGGGAAGATTTTGACAAGCC
>RGXB01000312.1 GCA_010029555.1 bacterium | reverse complement strand
CAAGGACAAGATCAGAAGGATTGTCCGCAGTGAAAGTAATGATTTTTTAACTTGGACTCCACCCGTGCTGATGGAGTATTCTACTGATGGCATGAAGGCGCCCATCGAGCATTTGTATACCAACCAGACCAGTCCATATTTTCGCGCACCTCATCATTATGTTGCTATCGCTGCACGCTTCATGCCCAATCGTAGGGTATTGAACGATGAGCAGGCAAAGGCGATAAAGGTTGATCCGGGATATTTCAAGGATACTTCTGATGCGATCATGATGACAACAAGGCCGGGGGAAGGGCAAACCTTTGCCTCTGTTTATGACCGGACTTTTCTGGAGGGTTTTGTGCGTGGTGGCGTTGGTGCTCAAAACTGGGTTTCTAGAACCAACTATCCTGCCTTGAACATCATCCAGACTGGCCCTGCAGAAATGTCCTTCTATGTGAATCAGGACTACGCCCAACCCACCTCCCATCTTCGTCGATATTCTCTCAGGCTTGATGGTCTGGGTTCCCTTCATGCAAATTATCCGGGTGGTGAGATGATCACCAAGCCATTTATCTTTAAGGGTGAAGCTCTATCGATCAATTTTTCAACTTCAGCCGCTGGTGGGGTGCTGTTTGAAATTCAAGACACCACGGGTAAGGCTATCCCTGGGTTTGAAATGGCGGACTGTCAGGAGCAGATAGGCAATGAGATAGAGAGGCGGGTTACTTGGAAAAAGGGGGGCGATGTAAGTGCGCTTGCAGGAAAACCCGTAAAACTAAGGATATCCCTTCATGATGCGGATTTGTATTCGATTAGGTTTCACAGGCCCTGATTAGTCTTTTAAAGCTGAAATCATGAGGTATACTGGAATAATTGTAATCATGCCGGAATTGGTGATTTAATAAAAGAAGTAATCATGCTGATTAATACCCGCCTTAACCAAGTTAATAAGCTTGTCTCGGTTTTGCTGACAGTCTTTTTTCTACTAACACCTGTTTTTGCTGCCGATAAAAACACTGCGGGCGACAAATTCTTTGAAGAAAAAGTCAGGCCCCTTCTTGCAGAGCATTGTTTCTCATGCCATGGCCCGGATAAACA
>RGXB01000311.1 GCA_010029555.1 bacterium | reverse complement strand
TATTTTTTTGAAAAGCCTTGGAAATACGATGATGAATGGAAGGCTTATCAGGCATCATTAGAAAAGGAAAAAGAAAATGCCAAAAAGACACGGCTCAAAAAAAGATCGGGATAAATTGACTGTAGTTTTTCGCCCAAATTCTGATCTGAAAGAGCGATTGAATATGTTGGCACTAAGCCAAAACAGAACGATGAATGGTCAGGTTCTAGAAATCTTGGAAAATTTTTTTAAAGAAAAGAAAGGTTAATAACAATGTTTCCGATTGAATATGTTTCACATTCTAGATTAGAACTTTTTCGTAAAAACCCTGTGGTTTATCGAAAAACTTACATTGATAAAGTTGTTGAGCGTGATGCTTCTCCCGCCATGATTCTTGGTTCTTTGGTTCATGCCATGTTGCTTGAACCAGAGACTGTAGATCAAAAATTTGTTGTCGCTCCTGTTTGCGATAGGCGAACTAAAGCTGGAAAAGAAACTTGGGATAATTTCAAGGCATCTTTAGCTGAAGGTGTTGAGGTTATTACCCATGATGATGTTGAACAGGCTAACAGGATGATTGCTGCGATTGCAGAGAACTCTTCATCGCAATATTTTAATTCTCCAACTATTGTCAAGGAAAAGGAGATCCTTACTCAGATTGAATTTGATGGTGAGCCATTGCCTGTAAAATTTATTCCTGATATGTACTGCCCCGAAAAAGGATTCTTGGTTGATCTAAAGACTGTTAGTTCTTATGATCCTCTGGATTGGGCGAAAGATTGTGTATTCAATGGGTATCTTCGCCAGATGGCTCTTTATCGATTTTGCTTGAGATCGATGCAGATTCCAATCAATGATGTTTATCACATAGTCGTAGACAAGGGTGAGTACCCTTCTTGCATGATCGCACAATTTGATTCTTCCGATATTGATCGTGCTGAAAATCAAGTGTTTGATGGCATGAGAAAATTTCTTAATGCCCACCAAACAGGGGTTTTTGTGCCTGAGTATTACGGTGTAGTTCCAAAGATAACTGCACCAGCTTGGTCGTGGAGATAACATGAAAGTCGATCCAATATTGTTTACACTTCCTCCATCAGT
>RGXB01000032.1 GCA_010029555.1 bacterium | reverse complement strand
AACAGTAATCACCTGGTATCCTTGTTTGATATAGCAAATAATTATATCTTTAATATTATGGATTTCCTCAACGGAACTGAGGGACTTCCCCCCAAATTTTAAGACAATTCTCGGGCGCATAGTAAACCTTTTAAAGGGTAGCAAATGTGTTGATTTTTATTACAGAGGGTTGTTAGACTTGTCAACAAAACGTAAAAACCCTAGGAGAACCCTTTAACATGTCCACTAAACAACACAGTGCCTGGATCCAAGATGAGAGCAAAATTCTTGACGAGGAAAATTTCAGCGCTTCTGACCGCGAACTATTCAATAAATTTATCAAAGGTGCACATACCGATGATACCACAGCCGTGAGCACCATGGTTCCAGGACAAGTCCTTAAAGGGCGCATTGTTTTGGTAACTAAAGATTTTGTTATTGTGGATGTAGGGCTAAAATCTGAAGGGCTTATCCCTCTCGGTGAATTCGAAGATCCGAATGAGATTATCATCGGTGGCGAAGTCGAAGTTCTCCTGGATCAAACAGAGGGTGAAAACGGCCAAATTGTTGTCTCTAGAGAGAAAGCGATCAAGCTCCGTCGTTGGGAGTACATTGTTAACCATTGCGAAGAGGGCTCTATTGTCAAAGGTAAAGTCACACGTAAAGTTAAAGGTGGCTTGATGGTGGACATCGGTGTTGAGGCGTTCCTCCCCGGCTCTCAAATCGACAACAAACGTATCAAAACTGTAGACGAATTCCTTGATAAGGTTTTTGAGGTAAAAATCCTTAAAATCAATATCGACAGAAAAAATATCGTTGTTTCACGACGAGAAATCATCGAAGATGAGCGCGTTTCGAAGAAAGCTGAAATGCTTGACGACATCCAAACCGGCGATATCCGTATCGGCGTTGTCAAAAACATCACCGACTTCGGAGCCTTCTTGGATCTTGATGGTATCGACGGACTCTTGCATATTACTGATATGGCCTGGAAACGCGTACGCCACCCATCCGAACTTGTTCAGCTTGGCGACGAAGTAGAGGTCATGATCCTTAGCGTAGATAAAGACAAAGGGCGTGTAGCACTTGGTCTTAAGCAAAAAGATCACAACCCTTGGGATGAGATCGAGGCGAAGTACCCCATCGGAACACGCGTCCGCGGTAAAATCGTTAACCTCGTACCTTACGGCGCTTTCATCGAACTTGAAGCTGGCATTGAAGGTTTGATCCACGTTTCAGAAATGTCCTGGGTGAAAAACGTCACCGATCCTAGTCAAGTCGTCAACCGTGGCGATGAGGTTGAAGCGATCGTTCTCTCTATCCAAAAAGATGAAGGGAAAATCTCTTTAGGTATCAAGCAAACGGAAGAAAATCCCTGGGACAATGTCGATGACCGTTACCAAGTAGGTAAATCGGTAAAAGTTGAAATCCGCAACCTTACCAATTACGGTGCTTTTGTTGAACTCGAGCCTGGTGTAGATGGATTGATTCACATCTCTGATCTCAGCTGGATCAAAAAAGTTTCCCACCCATCTGAAGTACTCAAAAAAGGGGACTACGTTGAGGCGGTGATCCTTTCTGTCGATAAAGAAAGCAAGAAAATCACTCTCGGCGTAAAACAGCTTACAGATAACCCCTGGCAGTCTATCGAAGATACAATGCCAGTAGGAAGCGTAGTGCGTGGGAAAGTCACAAAAATTACCGCATTTGGCGCGTTCGTTGAGCTCGCTAACGGAATCGAAGGGCTTGTACACGTATCAGAACTCTCTGACCGTCCTTTCAATAAAATTGAAGACGTTGTCCGTGTAGGTGCTGATGTGGAAGCTAAAGTGATCAAAATTGATCGTGAACACAAGAAAATCTCCCTTTCAATCAAAGAACACGAACTCGGCTCAACGAAAACCAGCCGCGATGCAATTGTTCTTGATGGTAAAAAACGATAATTAGGGCAACCGATGAATAAAGAGCTTATTGCCATATTTGAGTATCTCGAAAGAGAAAAAGGGATCAAACGCGATGTGATCATCAAGGCTATCGAAGAGTCCCTTACAATCGCAGCGCGCAAAAAGAACAAAGGCGTCAATAACGTAGTTGTTGAGGTCAATCCTAAAACCGGTTCTATTGTCGCTATCGCACACAAAGAGGTTGTTGACCATGTAGAGTACCCGGAAGAGGAAATCCTTCTCAAAGACGCACAAGCTCTTGACGCAAAGGTCAAGATCGGCGACTGGATCGACATCGAGGTTACTCCCGAAGATTTCGGGCGGATTGCTGCGCAAACCGCTCGTCAAGTAATCTCTCAAAAACTGCGCGGAGCAGAAAAAGAGGTTATTTACGAGGAGTTTCGTCATAGAGCTGGAGAGATTATCTCCGGTTCTATTCGTAGAATCTCCAAGGGTGGAACTCTCATCGTAGATCTTGGAAAAGTCGAGGCTCTATTACCTACCCGTTTCTACCCAAAAGGGGAAACCTATGCTGTAGGCGATAAAGTTCTGGCTCTCCTTTTAGAAGTGCAAGATACCGAAAGTGGCGGAGCCGAGGTGATCCTATCTCGAAGCCACCCCGATTTCGTTGTTGCCCTTTTGCAACAAGAGGTTCCAGAATTAGCCGAAGGTGTTATACAGATTCGGAAAATCGTTCGCGATGCGGGATTCCGCACTAAAATCGCTTTAGTTTCTTCAGATATGAAGTTAGATCCTGTGGGTGCTTGTGTCGGAGTGCGCGGAAGCCGTATCAAAAACGTCTTGCGTGAACTCGGTCATGAGAAAATCGACCTCTTTCCCTGGAGTGATAACCCGGTACAGCTCCTCAAAAACGCCCTCTCTCCCTGCGACATCCGTCGCATCGATGAGACCGAAGAAGGCGACTTTGTGATAGTTGTTGCAGATGAATCTTACCCCTCAGCACTCGGGAGACGTGGAGCTAATGCCCGTCTCACCGCTGACCTCCTTGAAAGACGGTTAGAAATCTTCAAGGAATCTGAATTTGAGCGTGGCGCTTATGAAGAGCAAAGAAGACTTGCCCTTTCAGAAGCACCCATACTCGATTCCCCTCTCACCGACCTCCAAGGAGTCAACCAGCTCGTAATTGATGCGTACATCCAAGTCGGTCTCGACACAATGAGAAAAATTTTACAAAAGAATGCTGCGGAGATCTCTCGCGAAACTGGCTTAAGCCTAGAGATTGTCGAGGACACTATCGACCGCATTCGTAAGCACGTAGGAAGTTCGATTGGCTAAGAATCTAAAGATTAACGTTAAAAATAGTCAACTCAGTCAAGTTCTTAAAGGGATTCGTCAAAAAAAAGGCGAATCTTCTGAACTTGAGACTAAAGACAGTGAGACAGAGGCCAAAACGGTCGAATCTCCGATAACGGAAAAACCAGCACCCAAAAAAGTTTCTCGAGCAAAAAAACCTGTAGCTGCAGAGGCTAAGGAGACACCTGTTGCTTTTGATGAACCCGCTATCGAAAAGACAAAACCCATAATCGAATCTCATCCTAAAGAAGAACGTCTTTCAAAGATTGAAAAAGAAATCTTCAAAGAAGAGGTTTTGGATAAATCATTTGAGGATGAAGTGCCTACAAAAACAGAAAAACCTGCGTCTTCTTTTGAACAGAGAGCGCAGCGTTCTATTGAACCCCATCAACGAACAACTCGTCCCAGTTTTTCCTCTGAGAGAACCTCCAAACCGTCTGGTTTCCAACCTAAAAGCATGAGCTTTGAAAAGCCAACTGAAGGATACCAGCGCTCAAGTTATACCACTGGGCCGCGTTACAACAATAACGATCAGCCAGTTTCTGGTCGCGCAGAGCCCCGTATCACCTCCTCTTACTCTACAGAGCGTCGTTACCAACCCGCCTCGTCACCAGACTCCCAAACAGAGCAAGGTGCTAAGGCTGCAGATCAAACTCAATCTCCAGCTGCAGAAAGGCGCGCTTATCCACCTCGTGAAGGGCAAGAAAGTAGATCCTATCCTCCTAGAGAAGGCAGTGAGCGTAGCTCCTACCCACCTCGCGAAGGTCAAGAAAGGAGATCCTATCCTCCAAGAGAAGGTGGTGAGCGTAGCTCCTACCCACCTCGCGAAGGTCAAGAGCGAAGACCTTATCCCCCAAGAGAAGGCGGAGAAAGACGCCCGTATACTCCACGAGAAGGTGGCGAACGTGGATCTTATCCCCCACGAGAAGGGCATGAAAGAAGACCTTATCCTCCAAGAGAGGGTGGGGAGCGTGGCTCTTACCCACCTCGCGAAGGTCAAGAGAGAAGACCATACCCTCCAAGAGAGGGGGGAGAAAGACGCCCTTATCCTCCAAGAGAGGGTGGTGAACGTGGATCGTACCCTCCTCGCGAAGGGCAAGAGAGACGACCATACCCTCCAAGAGAAGGGGGCGAAAGACGCCCTTATACTCCACGAGAGGGTGGTGAAAGACGCCCTTATACTCCAAGAGAGGGTGGGGAGCGTGGCTCCTATCCGCCTCGCGACGGGCAAGAAAGACGCGCTTATCCTCCAAGAGAGGGTGGGGAGAGAAGACCTTATCCTCCACGAGAAGGCGGTGAACGCGGATCCTACCCTCCTCGCGAGGGTGGTGAAAGACGCCCCTACCCTCCAAGAGATGGTGCAAGACCTGGCTTCGGACCACGCCCGCAGGGCTCTCGTCCCCCTTTTCAAAGACCTTCGTTTGCCCAAGGAACAAGCTTCCCCCCCTTACAAACAGACGCAGGCTCCCGTCGCTCTCTTCCTCCAACTAAAAAGGGTCCCCCCCTCAAAGAAGAGGAAAAGAAGAAACGTAGACTTAACGAACCTTCGAAGCATTTCGACAGCCGTGACCGTCATGGCTTACGAGGAGATGAGGATGAATTCCACCGCCGTAAATTTAAGACGCATATCTCCAAGTCCCATGCATCAGAGGAGATCCTCAGACCAAAAGCCATCGCTGTAACACTGCCCATATCTGTCAAAGATCTGGCATCCGAAATGAAGTTAAAAGCGGTTGAAGTGATCGCCAAGCTATTGACCCACGGTATCAAGTGCATGTTGAACGATATGCTCGATGATGAGATTGTCGTCCAATTAGTAGGGCAGGATTTTGGTTGCGAGATATCCATAGATACTTCCAAAAAAGATAGAATGGACATCACAGGAAAATCTATCGTAGAGGAGATCAAAGAGTCTGATCCAGCTGAACTTTCTTCCAGACCGCCGGTTGTTACTTTTATGGGCCACGTTGACCATGGAAAAACAAGCCTTATCGACGCGCTTCGTAAAAGTAATCTAGCCTCTAAAGAGGCAGGTGCGATTACCCAGCATATCGGTGCATTCAGCTGCCACACGGCTAACGGAGACATCACCATTCTCGATACTCCAGGCCATGAGGCGTTTACGACGATCCGCTCACGCGGTGCAAGCGTAACGGATATCGTTGTCCTAGTTGTTGCTGGGGATGAGGGCTTTAAAGTACAAACTGACGAGGCTATCCGTATTGCAAAAGAGGCTAAACTGCCGATGATTTTTGCTCTCAACAAAATGGATAAAGAGGGTTTTGATCCTGAAAAAGTCTACCGCCAAATGGCTGACCGTGAGCTTCTACCAGAAGCTTGGGGTGGCGAAGTCCCAACGGTAAATTGCTCCGCTCTTACGGGAGATGGGATACATGAGCTTACAGAATTGTTAGCTCTTCAATCCGAAATCCTAGAATTGAAGGCAAATCCACAGTCTAGGGCACGCGGAACGGTTCTTGAATCACAAATTATTAAAGGTCTAGGCCCATCCGCTACTCTGCTAATCCAGAACGGAACACTTAGAATATCCGATGCGATTGTATTTGGTGAGGCTTATGCCCGAGTCAAAACAATTCAAGATGAGCACGGAAAGGCCCTTAAATCGGCTGGCCCATCGCATGCAGTTAGGGTAACAGGGCTCTCTGATGTGCCCTCTTCCGGCAGTGAATTCATTGTCGTAAAGAGTGAGAAAGAGGCTAGAAAGATCTGTGAGCAAAGGGAAGCAGAGTCGAGCAAAAGTCGTCTACGTAAGCAGACATTCAACCTTGGATCGATGCTTCAAGCCAATGCAATGCGTCAGGAAAAGAAAATTTTGAATGTTATTGTCCGTGCAGATGTGCAGGGCTCGCTTGAGGCGATCAAAGATTCACTCCTTAAGATACCAACTGATAAAGTATTGATTCAGTTTGTCTCCGAGGGGTTAGGGATGATCACTTTAACCGATGCCGAGCTAGCAATGACCTCGAATGCGGTAATCTTTGGCTTCCATACGAAAACCGACAAAAGCATCGAATCTTTTGTGCGCACTCACAAAATCAAAATCCATCACCATGATGTGATTTACCATCTAGTAGACGACGCTAAAGAGTTGATGACACAGCTTCTTGACAAATTACGTGTTGAAAACGAGATGTCTGAAATCGAAGTTCTCGCAACATTCAAGGCCTCCAACCTTGGTGTGATTGCAGGATGTATGGTAACAAGTGGTTCTGTGAAGAGAAATCACATTGCCAAGGTTTACAGAGATGGCGAAGTTGTTTTTGATGGAGAAATCCAATCTTTGAAGCGTCTTAAAGAGGATGTCAAAGAGGTCCAAAAAGGTCTAGAGTGTGGTATTCTCTTGAAAGGTTACAACGATATCCAAGTAAAAGATATCATCAAGACCTTTGAAGTCCAGTACATTCAACAGGAGCTTTAAGGATGTCTTCACGAAGAATTGAACGGGTGAACTCTCTTCTCAAAGAGGTGATTAGCGACGTCATTCGTACCGAAGTCAAAAATGGGCAAATTGCTCCTCTACTCACAATCACAAAAGTGGATGTCTCTGCAGACATCCACTTTGCGAAGGTCTATTTTACCATTACAAATGCTACAAAAGAGCAAATTCAAAAGACAAACGAGGCTTTGAATTACGCTAGCGGTTTTATTGCAGTAAAATGCTCAAAAGAGGTGAAACTTCGCTTTTTTCCAGAACTCCGTTTTGTCTATGATACCGAGTACGACGAGATGTTTAAGCTCGAACAGGTATTCCACAAAATTCAGCAGATGCGCAAGGACTACCCTGCCAATGAGCCAACAGAATAACCTCTCCCACGGAATTCTCCTTCTAAATAAGCCCCTGCATAAAAGCTCCTTTTATCTGGTGCATATTTTACGTAAGCTTACTGGAATCCAAAAAATTGGACATGCGGGCACATTAGACCCTTTGGCCACTGGCGTCATGGTTATGCTTGTGGGGAAAACCTATACCACCAAATCGGATCTATTCTTAAATGATGATAAAGAATACGAGGTGGTTATCTCATTGGGTTCTTCCACCACAACCTATGATAAAGAGGGCGAAATCGTCGAGCAATCCCCTTTAATCCCCTCGTTGGATGCGATCCAAAATGCCCTCAAAAACTTTCAAGGAGTCTGTACCCAGACACCCCCGATGTTTTCTGCCAAAAAGCAAAACGGCAAACGGCTTTACGAAATGGCGCGAAAGGGGATCGATGTTAAACGAGAATCTCAGCAGGTTACTTTACACACCGAGTTCATCTCCTATAACTACCCTGATTTGAAGCTTTACGTCCGCTGCTCGAAGGGGACCTATATTCGCTCTATCGCACAGGATCTGGGAAAAGAGTTGGGCTGTTTTGGGCATGTCAATACACTTACAAGAACACGCTCAGGGCGTTTCCAAATTCAGGATTGTTTGGATATCTCCAGTCTTCTTGAACCTAATTTTTCTTATACAGATCATCTACAAAGGCTATAAGCAACATGAATCTCAAAGTTGGTATCGTCGGTCTCCCAAATGTGGGAAAATCTACCCTTTTTTCAGCTATCACAAGAAACCAGGCAGAGATTGCAAATTACCCCTTTTGCACTATAGAACCTAACGAGGCTCTTGTGGAGTTACCTGACTCGCGTCTCTACATTTTACAAGAACTAGCAGCAAGTGAGCGGCGCATCCATGCAACAATTACCTTCGTCGATATCGCTGGACTTGTAAAGGGTGCCTCGGAGGGTCAAGGCCTTGGAAACAAATTTTTAAATAACATTCGCGATTGCGATATGATCCTTCATTGCGTTCGATGCTTCGATAGCCAGGATATTATCCATGTCGAAGGTCGTGTCCACCCAAAAGATGATGCTGAAATCATCAATTTGGAACTGATTTTATCTGACTTAGATTCCATCAACTCAATTATTCCCAAAATCGAAAAGGTCGCACGATCCAATAAAGAAAAAGAGAGCACCGTACAAACACTCAAAAAGATGCAAAAGCATCTTGAAGACAGCCAACCTCTTCGCTCTCTTAGTCTCACTTCAGAGGAGGTTAAGAGCATAAAAGAGTACAATTTTCTTACCTCAAAACCTGTCCTTTATGTTGGGAATGTTGCCGAAAACGATATACTGAACCCCTCAAACCCCTACGTTAAAGCACTTGAAGAGGTGGCAAAACTAGAAAATGCGGCCTGTTTGACAATATCTGCAAAACTGGAAGAAGAGCTGTCCCAACTTTCTGGAGACGAGGCCCAAGATTTTCTAGAGATGTGTGGTTTGACCGAGTCGGGTTTGAATAGAATCATCCGCAAAAGTTTTGAACTTTTAGGGTTAATTACCTACTTTACTGTAGGAGAAAAAGAGGCGCGAGCCTGGACTATTCGTAAAGGAACTTTGGCTCCCCAAGCAGCAGGAGAAATCCATAGCGATCTTGAGAGGCAGTTTATTCGCGCTGAAGTGATTGCTTACGACGATTTTGTCCATTGTAAAACACGCACCATGGCAAAGGAGAAAGGTGTTGCACGCACCGAGGGGAAAACATATGTTGTAAAAGACGGTGATGTCATTCTCTTTTTTCATGGTTAACTTTATCACGTTCACTCAAGCACTCTCTAGGTATTATTTCTCCTAATCCGCAGTTTGATCTGGGGAAATATCCATGGTTTCTTTTATAATCTAAAACCATGGCAGAAAAGAGTGAAAAGGCTACACCGAAGAAGTTGCGTGATGCACGTAAAAAAGGTCAGGTCGCCAAGTCGCAAGACTTCCCCTCCGCCTTCACCTTTATCGTATCCATCTCCACAATTTTGTATTCTGCTAAATCGATCTATGAATCTCTAGTAGCCTATGCTATTTACACCTTTCGCAGTATCAATAGTGAACTCGATTTACAAAAGGGGGTCGCCCCCTACCTCTCCTCGGCTCTCGATACAATTTTGAGTATTTCACTCCCCATTTTAGGTTTGGTGGTAAGCACCGGCGTTCTCATCAATTTTCTTTTGATCGGCCCTGTATTCTCTACCCAAGTTTTCAAACCCGATCTTAAAAAACTCAATCCGGTCACAAACCTCAAGAACATTTTCAAGGCCAAGACATTTTTCGAGCTATTGAAATCCCTGTTCAAAATCACGGGGGCGTTCATTTTAATTTACACAGTTATCAAGGACAGTCTCCCTGAAATCGTATCGACAATCAACATGCCTATCATGGGTGCTGTTATTGTTTTTGCGAATTTTTTAGTAAAAGTTGTCCTTAGAGTCGGTATTTTCTTTATAATCATCGCTCTATTCGATCTTATTTTCCAAAAGTACAATTTCGCAAAAGAGATGCGAATGGAGAAGTACGAGGTTAAGCAGGAATATAAAGACACTGAAGGGGATCCGCACATTAAAGGACGACGCAGGCAAATTGCTAGGGAAATCGCTTATTCAGAGGGGCCAAATGCGACGAGAAGGGCACGTACAGTGGTAACCAACCCTACCCATATTGCGGTTGCTATCGAGTATGATGCTGTGGAAAAAAACGTGCCTGTGATCGCAACTATGGGTGCAGACCTTGTTGCAGAAGAGATTATAAAAATTGCTGTTGAATGTGAAATCCCAATCATGCGAAATATCGAATTAGCACATGAGTTATGGACAAAAGGGGAAATAGGGACCTTTATTCCCGAACACACCTACCAAGCTGTAGCGGATATTTTGAAATGGGTGAACAGCCTGCAAAAACAAAAAGAAGAAAAAATTACCGAACTCTTTAAATGAAAGATTTTCTATCAAAACTTACCCCCTCGTTGGGGAGCAGCTCTGTTTTACGCTTTGTCAATCAGTCTAGCGACATGATTTTGGCGATCTTTGTTGTGATCATTTTTATGATGATCATCATCCCTATTCCACCTGAAGGGCTTGATATCTTCATCGCTATCAACATCACGGTATCTTTATCGCTTTTGATGGTATCGATGTATATTCCGAAAGCAACAAACATCTCCTCCTTCCCCTCTATTCTCCTCATCACGACCCTGTTTCGTCTGGGTATTGAAATTTCCGCTACCCGCCAAATTTTGTTGTATGCAAATGCTGGAGAAATCATCTATGGGTTCGGCAACCTGGTTGTCGGGGGAAATTTCGTTGTCGGTGGTGTGATCTTTTTGATCATTACGATCGTACAATTCATCGTTGTGACCAAGGGTGCCGAGCGTGTAGCTGAAGTCGCTGCCCGTTTCACCTTGGATGCGATGCCCGGAAAGCAAATGAGTATTGACGCCGATATGCGTAGTGGGATGATTGATGCAAATCAAGCCCGTGAACTTCGTCTCGCGCTAGCCAAGGAGAGCCAGCTCTATGGAGCCATGGATGGAGCGATGAAGTTCGTCAAAGGGGACGTTATCGCCGGTATCGTCATCGCGGTCATCAACATTGTGGGCGGTTTGATCATCGGGGTTGCCATTCATGGGATGACTGCAATGCAAGCTGCAAAAGTTTATACCTTGTTGTCTATCGGTGGAGGTCTTGTCTCCCAAGTCCCCTCTCTACTAGTCTCTCTGACAGCAGGTATCATCACCACCCGCGTCTCATCCGATAAACCTGATGCCAACTTAGGAAGTGACATCTCCTCACAAATTTTGTCTCATCCAAAAGCTCTTTTTCTCAGCTCAGGCGTCCTTTTCATTCTTTCCCTCATCCCTGTTTTCCCCTGGTTCGTTTTTCTCCCTCTTTCCCTTTTGATTGGTGGAACCGGCATCAAGAAAATGTTTGATGAAAAAAAAGCGCGCGGTGTTGTCCGCTCCGCAGACGGCTCGTCCATGTCCATTGAGGGAAAAGACGATCACGCTTTGGTCAAAGGGGGAACTACCCAGTTTGCTTTAACTCTGCCTGTTATTCTT
>RGXB01000310.1 GCA_010029555.1 bacterium | reverse complement strand
AACAATCGCATTTTTTTTAGCCATTTCCGACATGCCGGCAGCTAAAGTGATTGTGAAAGAGGCGGGGAGACCCTCAGGGATAGCACAAACGGCTGCAGAGACGCTCAACAAAAAGATTTCGGTAAGGTTTAAGCCCTGCTCTATGGCAATCCAGACAAAAAAAAGGATCGCTACGGCAATCATGGGGAGGATCCAAAAACCGATAGACTCTACGTTTTTTTGCAGCGGGGTCTTTTGCTCCTCAATTTCTTTCCATGAGCTGGCGATTTTACCTAGCTCTGTGCGCATCCCGGTTCCGATAACGACAGCGGTGGCTTTGCCGGCTGAGACTGTGGTTCCCATAAATAGAAGATTGATCCGGTCAACCAGGGGGGGGTGATTTTCAATCACTTTATTAAATTTTTCCACAGGAACCGACTCACCCGTAAGGGTCGATTCATTGACACGTAAGTTGATTGTCACCACAACCCGTAAATCGGCACCAATTTTATCACCCGGCTCTAAAATGACAATATCGCCCGGGACAAGAAACTGTGAGTCTATGGGGACAACATGACCGTTGCGTTTGACCTTAGAGCGATGGCCCGAAAGCTGCTTGAGCGCTTGCATCGCTTTTTCAGCCTTAGCCTCCTGGATAAAGCCTATTAAGGCCATAAGCAAAAGCGTAGCGAGTAGGACGATCCCATCAGTGTGGCTTTGGATGAAAAATTTAAAGAAACAGGCGATGATTAGGATAAGAACGAGGGGGTTAAGGAATTGACGTAGAAAAATAGACCACAGAGAGTGCCTTTTTTTCTCCTCCAAAAGATTGGGACCGAATGTGCGAAGTCTGGTAGTGGCCTCTTTATCGCTGAGCCCCCCTATGTCGGTACCTAAAAGGGGAAACGCCTCTTCAACACTTTTTGTATACCAAGGGATCTCATCCACCATAGACCCGATCCATACAGCAAAAACGGCGAAAAAGTCAACCTATACAAAAAAAGGGTGATTTCTCTCGAAATCACCCTTTTGGCTAAACACCTAGATTACGCAAAGGAAAATCCTACTCATTACTTAAGCCGGATTCATCAATTGCATTTT
>RGXB01000309.1 GCA_010029555.1 bacterium | reverse complement strand
TTTGGCGGTTTCCCTACAAGCGCCTGGATATTGAATCCATTCGGGATTCGATGCTTTCTGTTTCGGGGAACCTCAACAAATCAATGCAAGGACCCGGGATTTTTCTACCCGTGCCCGATGTTGTGATCGAAGCGCATACCGATAAACAGGCAGCATGGAAGGCTGAATCGGGCAATGTAATAAACCGCAGAACGATTTATGCATTTGTAAAGCGCACACTGACATTGCCCCTGCTGGAAACTTTTGATTTTTGTGACACGACCCAGAGTTCGGAAAAAAGATCCAGTACCAATGTAGCTCCCCAGGCACTTACTCTTTTCAATAGTCAATTCGTCAACCATCAGGCGGAGCAACTAGCATTTAGGCTTTTAAGAGATTTCAAGGATGACCAAGGAATGCAGGTAGAAATGGTGTTTAAGTTGTGCCTTGCAAGATCCCCCACCGAATCAGAAAAAGCCGCAATGCTCTCGTTCCTTCAAAAAGAATCAAAGGCGATCCAGATGGATGCAACCAAGGCACCTTCAAATATAGAGCATAGGGCCATGGTGCAGGCTTGCAGGGTCATGTTGAACCTTAATGAGTTTCTTTATCCCAATTAAGATTTGTAGATAGGGATGTGATGGGCGATTTATATCAAAGAGAGGAACTCGGAAAAGCGCTGTTGCAAACCAGGCGCAACTTTATTTTGCAGGCTGGTGCAGGTTTTGCAGCTTTGCCCCTTGCAACCATTCTTGGTCGTGATGGTTTTTTCAACTCTCAAGTCATTGGTTCTGAAACTTCCAGTCCATTAAGAACTCCTGCACCCCACTTTTCTAAAAAAGCAAAACATTGCGTTTTCTTGTTCATGAATGGCGCACCCAGCCAGGTTGATACTTTTGATCATAAGCCCGCCCTGGACAAATATCATGGGAAGCCTTATGCGGGCAAAACCAAGGTTGGATCCAATGGCAGAGCCATCGGGTACTTGATGCGCAGTCCATTCGAATTCAATCGGCATGGGAAAAGTGGGCTTGAGATCAGCAGTTTATTTCCGAATACAGCCCTTCATGCAGATGATCTTTGTGTGGTTCGATCCATGTT
>RGXB01000308.1 GCA_010029555.1 bacterium | reverse complement strand
ATTAATCTTATCAATTGGATGATCCATAGCCTGAAGAGCCATTTTATAATCAAAATGAATGTCACAGATTAACGGGATCCCTATCTTTTTACGAATCTCACCTAATGCATGAGCATCTTCAGCCTTAGGAACGGTAACTCGAACTAATTCACAACCAGCCTCTTCAAGAGCATGAATTTGTTTAATCACTTCTTCCACAAAATGGGTATCGGGCGTAGTCATGGATTGAACAAGAATAGGATTGTTCCCACCAATCACACGATTGCCGATCATAACTTCACGAGTTTTATGCCTGGTAAAAGGATGCTTATAAGACATATTGAAGGAGTCCTTTCATAAGGGGAAGTCGCAAACCTTCCTTGCATTGAAGTATATACGAAAACACAAAACTTCCCAAATAGAAAGATAAGCTAAGTTGAACCAAGAACCAATTATTTTCCCACACAAAACCTACTGAACATGCGATCCAAAAGATCATCCGTAAAAACATGCCCGGTAATTTGTCCTAAATTTTCAACAGCTTCCCTTAACTCTAAGGCCAAAAGCTCTAATGGTTCTTCAAAGAGAACACAATGATGAGCCCGCCTTAAGTTATCAAGAGTTAAAGTTGCATATCCATGCATTTTTGCAAGGCCTGAAGAAGAAGATGAACCATTTTTTTGATACACAAGCTCAATAATATTTTTCTTTAAAAACTCGATCCCCTGCAAAGTATGGGAACTAGTATGAATCCAATCATCAGGGCCTTGACAAACATCACTTTTGGTGGCCACTCTAAGCAAAAATTTCTCATCAACTTTTGAAAAGAATCCTAAAAATTGTTGATGATCTTTGTCAGCACAATAAACAACAATATCCGAAAGTCCTATTTCCTTATTTGCTAAATCTTGAGCCTCTTTCTCAATAATATTTCGCCCCTCTTCAATACCTGGAGCATCTATGAGCTCAAAAAATGAATCTTCCCAATTAATGTTATAAGTGACCAGATCTCTGGTCGTGCCAGGAACTGGGCTAACCAGAGATTTTTGCCCCTTGACTAAAATATTAAATAGTGAAGATTTTCCTGCATTAGGTGGGCCT
>RGXB01000307.1 GCA_010029555.1 bacterium | reverse complement strand
ATCAAAGCGACGTACCCCATCGTCTTACGGGGGTTCATTTCACAGATGGGGACAAAACCCTCCTTGTGGACAAAGGCATCAATCCCGACATTCCCTCTGAAACCCATCTTCTGAATCATCTCAAGAAGGGGATACACCTCGCCAAAATGGAGATCGAGATAGGTTTTTTCTATACTGATACAGCCGATTTCAGTACCTCTATACCCTCCACCTGACGCAACAAGCAGATGGGTATCTCCTAGGTATTCAATATGGCTCGCCTCAACAATCCACTGTGTACTAAAATCCAGCGTGCGTTCAAACCAGGGCTCTAAAAGGCATGGAAAGCGACGAATATCTGTCGCTTTTCTAGCATGACCCATTCCGGAAAAGCTCAGGAATTGCTTAAAAACGCAATTTCCACCGTATGCTTTTTCAAACGCTTCGGCCTCCTCGATATTTTGGATGATTCTCGACCCAAGG
The DNA here is from genome assembly GCA_010029555.1 of bacterium. Lineage (GTDB taxonomy): Bacteria > Chlamydiota > Chlamydiia > Chlamydiales > RGXB01 > RGXB01. The sequence goes on along the minus strand of RGXB01000307.1, from coordinate 618 downwards.
CCCACCACTCTATGCCTCGTTTGAGCTTTTAGGGATCGACAGAACCCGAGCCCGACTTCTGCAGGGCATCTCTTTTTTGGGGGGGTTAAGCACAAAAAAAGTGGATCTTCTGAAGAATTCGATGCAAAAAAAGGATTGCCTCTCCCTTTTGCATAAAGCGGGAACTTAAAAAAAATGGCCACAGCCTAACGGATCGGATCGTGGCTTAAGGGATCTTTGACGCTTTTATCGGATTTAGCCTCTTCAGTAAGGGGCTGATCCGTGATAATATACGAGGGTTTATACCCTGCCGCCGTGCAAGAGGCTAAAAAAATCAAAAACAAGGTTTTTTTGTATTTAAAACGCATAAGATCCCTAATATATACCTATAGTACATTGGCGATTTATGTCCAAACACACAGCTAAACTTTCTCATCGCACTTTCCTAACCCCCTTAGATGCAGAAAAAAGAACGCTCCATTTAGAGATCTCTTTAAGCGGGTCTATAAGTTATCTACCCGGCGACTCCATTGCCTTGGATGTGGAAAACTCCCCGCACCGAGTAGAAAAATGGCTCAAAAAATTCTCGAAAAATCCCCATGAAATCGTGGTAAATAGAAGAACTCAAGAGGAGCTGCC
>RGXB01000306.1 GCA_010029555.1 bacterium | reverse complement strand
ATACAGCAGATGTCACAATCAACCGGTGCAGGGATTTCAAGCTCCAATTGTTATCGCCCAGTGTGAATGCGAGGTAATCAAGCAATTGCGGGTTGGAAGGTTTTTCCCCCTGGGTACCGAAATCTTCCAATGTGGCTACAATACCTCTGCCAAAAAACTTATGCCAAACCCAATTTGCAATAACCCTTCGCGTAAGGGGATTTTCCTTATCGGTAATCCATTGGGCCAAGTCTAACCTGCCAAGCTTTTCCTTAACCAAAGGTGCGGGAAGGACGGCTGGTGTTTCAGGATCAACCTCCACCCCTTTGCGTAAAAAATCCCCGCGAATATGAATGTTGGTTTTTCTTTCTTTACCCAGCGCCATGGCCTGCGCCATGGTTGGTACAGGCGCAGCTTTTTCGAGATCTGCAATTTGCTTTTGAAAAGCTTTGGCTTTTTCATCCAAAGAAACCCTATGATTTACAAGTTCATTTTTTTGAACCTCTGTACGCTTGGAAGCCTCAATTACCAATACAGGTTTTAATTTTGCAGGGAGCGCATCCGGTTTTAATTTTGATGCCCAGTCATCTATATCTTTCCCTAAGTCTTTTTTTCTCAAGTCCAAAGACTGTTTAACCTGAGCAATTTTTGATTGATGCTCCTTCAGTTTCTGGGCATACAAGTCTTGTTCACCTGGAAGCGGTGCGGCTGGAATGTTTACTTCCGTATCGCTGTTGAAAAATGCAAAGAATTGATAATATTCGCGCTGGCTGATAGGGTCATATTTATGGTCATGGCATTGGGCACACCCCAAAGTCAACCCAAGAAAAACCTTTGCTGTAGTGTTAGCCCTATCAACTACAGCCTCTACCCGGAATTGCTCCTGATCCACTCCGCCCTCTTTATTCGTGAGTGTGTTTCTATGAAAACCAGTGGCAGCTTTTTGATCTGCAGAAGCATTCTTCAACAAGTCACCTGCAATTTGCTCGATCGTAAACTGATCGAAAGGCATATCTGCATTCAACGCATCAATCAAAAATTGCTCAGGTTAAACAGTCTTTGGACTTGAGAAAAAAAGACTTAGGGAAAGATATAGATGAC
>RGXB01000305.1 GCA_010029555.1 bacterium | reverse complement strand
GGAACTTGATGCGCGTGGCGTCGTCGTGTGCGCCGGTGCATTTGGGTCGGTGGAACTCCTGCAGCGAAGTGGGTTGGTGCCCGCGGTGGTGCGCGGCGTCCAAGACCATCCTGCGGTGGCGCTCGTGACGCGTGAACCGCTCAGACAGCGCGCGCATTTGTCGATCGGCGCGATCGGTCGACTTTCGTCTGGGGGCGGAGTAGGCAACATTCATCTCGTCGCGATGAATGCAACGGCGCCGGGCGAGTGGTCGCATGGTGCGCTCCTCGTTGCATTGATGGACGTCGCTTCTCGTGGATCGATCACGCACGGGAATGATGGAAATGTCGTTCGCGACCTGAACATGTTGTCGTCCGAAGGCGAGCTGGAATCGCTCGTCGCCGCAGTTCGGCGTGTCGTGCCGATCGTCCAGCAAATGCAGGAACGTCTCGGTACGGAATTTCACTTGTCGGAACGAGACGATTCGGTTGGATGGCTCACGGATGCGAGTGACGACGACGTCGTCGAGTGGGTCACGTCGTCGTGCGGCGTCTATGCGCATGCGGCATCGTCGATGCCGATTGGTGGAGATCATCTCGATCGTCGTGGTGCGCTGCGGTCGGTCGACGGCGTGTGGGTCGCCGACGCGTCGGTGATGCCCCGACTCATCGCGGGGAATCCGACGCTTGCAATCGCGGCGATTGCGCGACTCGTGGCAAGAAACGTCGCTGCTGCTACTGCTGCCAGTTGAGCGAGCGGTCGACGCCGCGTAGCCACCGCTCGTGATCGGCAGTTTCGGTGCCGGTTGGTTGCGGCACGAACGTGCGATCGAGTCGCCATGCATCGGCGATGTCCTTCGTCGAACCCCACACACCCTCCGCGAGCCCTGCGAGGTATGCCGCTCCCATCGCGGTGGTTTCGAGCACGGTCGGACGCATCACTTCCACGTTCAGCTGGTTCGACTGCAATTGGCACAGCAGGTTCATGACGGCGGCCCCTCCGTCCACGCGGAGGGAAGCGAGCGGTACGCCCGAGGCGAACGTCATCGCATCGATGACGTCGCGCGTTTGGAAGACCATCGATTCAACGACCGCGCGTGCGA
>RGXB01000304.1 GCA_010029555.1 bacterium | reverse complement strand
TGTTATCTTTGGGAATACGGTTACAACTTCTGCAGTTGGCGGTTTTACCTCGGAAGTTTCCGATGCAACCAAGGCAACCCAGATTGCAAACGTTGTAAATGTACTCAATGGCGCTAATGCGCTTGTTACAGGGAATCTGATTTCCACGGACCCTTCTCTTGCTGCGATTACCACGCAAAACGTTGGAAACATCACCATCACAGGCAATATTGATGCTAGTGTTGCTGGTAATGATCTTGCCCTTACTGCAGGTTCTGGTGCCATCACCCTCACGGGTAATGTTGGCTCTTCCAGCACTGCTATGGGGAATTTAATAGCTACTGGTACCGGTTCTTTCTTGGCTTCTGGTACAGTTAATGCTGCTGGAGTTGCTGTGACAAATTTTGCTACATCCATCACCTTTGCCAAGGCTGTTACTGCATCCGGTTCTTTAGGTAATGATGGGGTTATAGCTATTGCAGGGGGTACAGCCCCAGTTGTCTTCTCTGAAACCATCACTATTTCTGGAACAGCTTCCAGTCTTGCTGATATATATATTGCTTCCTTTAACGGCCCATTGATTGTGGTTGGCAACATTACCGGTATAGATTCTATAACGGCTGTTTCCAATTCGGGTGCCATCACCCTGAGTGGTGCGGTTACCACTTCCGGTAATAATAATTCAGGGAGTGGTGGTTATATCTACATCGGAAGTTCTGCAGGTGTGGTTCTCTTATCAGACAACATCAGCACTACCGGTACTGGGGATATGACCTTGATGAGTGGTAAAAGCCTTACCGCTAATAGCACGTTAACCACATCTGGAACTTCTGCTGGTAAAATCGGTATTTATGCGAATTCCAACTCAACTGTTTCAATCAATAAAGCCATTTCTGCAGGCACCGGAGCTAAGATTATATTGTTAGCATCTGGCATGGGTGCGATTTCTGTTGCAAAAGATGCTACGATTACCGCAGGGGCTGCAGTTGAATTAGATTCTGCTGCAACAGGTGTTATCAACATCGCATCTGGCGCTGATATAACTGCTGGTACCACTGTTGATGATTTATCAAGCGCAGGTACCTTGAACCTAGGTGCTAATATCACCACCACTGCAGGTAGTATTC
>RGXB01000303.1 GCA_010029555.1 bacterium | reverse complement strand
AGCGACTGCGACAATTCACTCGGATCGACGTGCATCTCTATTCCTCTATTCATCGGTCCGGGATGCATGATGCGCGCGGAAGGACGAAGCGAAGCCACACGGCGGGGCGTCAGACCGAACCGAGTTGCGTACTCGCCGAGGTGTGGGATGAGCCCTTGTGACATGCGCTCCGACTGGAGACGCAGCATGTACAACACGTCCACTTCACCCAAGATCCCATCGAGATCCGTGCGCACCTCGACCGGCCAGTGGGCGTAGTCGTCGGGCAAGAGCGTCGACGGCGCAACGAGGACGATCCGCGCACCGAGCATCGAAAATGCTTCGACGTTGCTTCGGGCGACACGACTGTGGCGGATGTCCCCGACGATTGCGATGGTCAGCCCCTTCAAGTCACGGCAACCGAACGCCTCACGAATCGTGTAGCAGTCGACGAGTGCCTGCGTGGGGTGTTGATGTGCACCGTCTCCAGCATTGATGATCGAGGCTGGTGTCCACTGGGCGATCTGCCACGGAATCCCCGACGACTTGTGACGAACGACGAACGCGTCAACGCCCATGTCGGTGATCGTCTCGATGGTGTCGCGCAAACTCTCCCCTTTGTTCACGCTCGATGTCGACACGCTGAAGTTCATGGTCTCCGCAGAGAGACGCTTTGCGGCGGTTTCGAAGCTGAGACGCGTCCGCGTGGAATCTTCGAGGAACAGGCTGACGACCGTGCGTCCTCGCAACGCTGGCACCTTGGGCACCGGGCGGGAGTTGATCTCTGCCATGTGCGTCGTGAGATCCAACAGGTGCGTCACGCCGCCAAGCCCCAGTTCTGCGATCGAACGAACGTGCTTCATCGCGCGACCCCATTCATCACGACGACACCCTCGGCACTCACGTCTACCTCATCGGTGGGATGGGTCGGCATGTTCTTGCCAACGAAATCTGGCCTGATCGGCAACTCTCGATGACCACGATCGACGAGGACGGCGAGCTGGACCGCTCGCGGACGACCGAACGCATTCAGTCCCTCGAGTGCCGCGCGAACCGTGCGACCGGTGTACAACACATCGTCGACGAGCACGACGACCGCACCCGTCACGTCACGGGGAATTTCACTGACC
>RGXB01000302.1 GCA_010029555.1 bacterium | reverse complement strand
AAACAGTATCGAGAATTTTTTCGACAGCCAGCCCGACATATTTGCCACCATAGTTATGAACGACAACCGGAATTTTACGGGCCTTATCCACGGTAACTACGCCACCCTTGATCCCCAGAATATTTCCTAGATTGTAGACGGGCATGATACCTTCGCGGTATTGAACCAAGGACATATCACTGGTTTTTTCTAGCTGGGATTCTTTGAATTCTTCGAGCCTTACCACTTGTTCCAAGGCTATTGCAATCTGGCTTTCAGCTCCTGCGCTGACCAAAAGAAGGCCCTCCCCTGCAGTTTGTTTATCCGCCAGGATTTCATCTTGTTTCGCAAGATCCTTGATACTAAGGTCACGGATTTTCGGGAGAACTCTTCCCAGTCTTGCTACTCCGGAAACATCAAGAATGAGTTGCACCAATCCATCTCCCATGATGGTCACCCCGGCAAAACAACCAACGCCTTTCAACCTCGAGGGAAGAGGTTTAACCACAATTTCATTGGTATCCTTTACCGCATCCACCAATAGGCCAAACTGTCTGTCTTCAGCCTGCAGAATCACTATGTGATTTGGTTGTGCTTGAATGGTGGATTGCCCCTTGATTTGTAAAAGTTCAGCCAGATTGACCAAGGGAATAAGTTTGCCACGAAATCTGAATACCGGTGTTTCGTGAACATACTCAATACCACCAATTTTTATGTCATCTTTTAGCCTGAGGAGTTCGGTGATATGGGTTTGCGGAATGGTGAAGCTTTGGCCTGCAGCAGTTATACTCAGCGCCTTGATGATCGCTAGGGTAAGGGGGATACGCAGGTGAATCGTAGTGCCTTTATTCACTTCGCTTTGAATATCAATCATGCCACCAATTTTTTCGATGTTGTTTTTTACAACATCCATGCCAACGCCCCGGCCTGAAACACTGGTGATTTTTTCAGCAGTAGAAAATCCAGGAAGAAAGATCAACTGCAGCACCGAGTTATCACCCATTTGTGAAAGCTGGTCTGAAGAAAGCAATTGTTTCTCAAGCGCCTTTGCCTTGACTCGGTTAAGGTCGATGCCTTTGCCATCATCAGAAATCACAATATTAACACGGCCACTTTCATGATAAGCCCGA
>RGXB01000301.1 GCA_010029555.1 bacterium | reverse complement strand
CAGCATGCAAAACCAATCAAATGCAGGACCGTTGTTTTGGGGCAGTTTTTCAGATAGGCCCAGATAAAACCAGGTAATAATAAAAGAGGCATAAGGTAAGCTGCAGAGGGCAAGTTGGTGTTTCTTCCGAAAAAAATCCAAGTCGAATTTGAAAAGATGGACGCTTCTGTAAAGCACCAGATGATCTCCAGTGTTACCACCAAAAACCAAAGTAATGAGGATTGACCTAGAAAAGCCAAAGGTAGCGAACCCAGGGCCCACCATAAGAAACCATCGGGGTAATGTGAATTGAGGTTGAATATTTGTGCGATGAGCCATATTCCCGAACCAAAGCAGATGCAACTAAGGAAGCTGAATACTTCAGATAACGCTTTGTTCTCCCAACGAAATCGCGCAACCAGCGTTAATCCTTGAAAAGCAATGGTTATGCCAAAAATAATCCCAAGTTTGGCGATGTAGTTTAGGGCTTGCCAATTGTAGCCAATTAATAAAAGTAGAGCGGCTCCAGCCAGTACCGATGCCGCACTTATAAGCGTGTAAAAGGCGGTAGACTTTTTATTTTCTGCATCAGTTTGGGAATCGTATTTGGATAATATTGCATCGAGTTGAGTGTCTGAGATTGTGCCTTCTGACTTCCAGAGATGCACTTCACTCTTTAGCCAATCCATCATGTTTTGCGATATCTGCTTTTTCATTTGTCTTATTTCTTAAAATCTCAGGATAGATTGGTTCCTATCTGTAATGATTCCAAGGCGATAATCCTTCCTTTTGGGGTTAACCTGAGAACTTTATTTTCTTTTGTTGCACAGAAAGTTTCAACTGCTTCAAAAGCGACAGAATGGGCCTCATATTCATCCCAACGAAGATGAAGATGAAGACTTTCGATGTTGCACTCTTCCTCTTCTCTTATTGTACCTTCGTGCTGGGTGAGATGTACCAGTAAAAGCGCCAGTTTGAATTTTCGATCTCTGGTTTTTGCACGGTGCCAGACGGAAAATAATCCTCTTTCAGGTGCAAAGAAAAAGGCAAAGCCAAAAATGATTCCAGCAACAGTAGACATCGAGCCAGCAATCGAAGCATCCAGAATATGGGCAAGCCAGTATCCCAAT